>NZ_JBFTXJ020000013.1 GCF_041379945.2 Aneurinibacillus sp. REN35
CAGATATATTTACTCGCACACATCGAGTGTCACTGTTCAGTTTTCAAGGAACTTAATAAGCTTGTCTCTATTTTTAAGATGAGACTTTTTACATTCTATCAAACCACTAAAACTTTTGCAATGTTTTTTTTAGAAAAAATTGCAGTTATTTGACTCCGTTTTTTCGCGGCGACAAGAAATAATTTATCACAAAAGAAATAAATTAGTCAACAACTTTTTCAAAAAAAGAAAAAGGGCGGATAACCCACCCTTACTTCCCTACTTGATTAAACATTGATTTTGCTACTTTCACCATTTCTTCTAAAGGCATTTCGCCCGATGAAACCATGTACTCTATCCCGTCGTAATCCCAACGCAGCGTTTTCTTCGCATCTCCTACTACCACACCGACCGTGTACTCCAAATCTACAGGCTCACCTGTGATCAAACTGACTGTAGAAGCCCGCGATTTATTTTCTGTAATAACGAAGGGCTGACTTCCTTTATACGTTAAAACAATCTGTGCTCCTTCTTCAGTATTTACCTTCTCAATACCTTTTAATGCTACACCTTTAGGAAGGTACGTAGGCTCAATCACACCAAAGCTTCCCTCCTGCTTTTTGACAGAAGAATCAGCCATGGCCGGAATCGAATCCAAAATCGCTGCTTGCATATTGCGTTCCTTATCAAAAGCATCTCCATCAAATTTCGGATCCACAGTAAAAGAACTATACTGTACAGTGACCATAGGATTCATATTCGTATCCATAACATCTACACGTGTTGGCTCCAAAGATTTGTTCAGTGTAATCTTCTGTGTAGTCAATGAACGATTTTGATAATCAGCCTTTACTTCGAATGAATATTGTTCGCCTTCTCCTTGGTATTTCCGTGCGGCATCGTTAGCAATGCTTTTAGCAAGGGATTCATATAAATATACTTGCCCGTGCTTCTCCGGCCACTCGCTTTGAAAACGAAAGCTCTTATTTAAATGCGGAGTCAGTACAAAAACTCCTTCATTATTTCGCAAAATAATCTGAGTAATATTTCTTTGCTTAGACGTCAGAGCAATTCGATAAAAATTCGGCTTTTTATGCCACACTTCCACTTCATATTCCTGCGGTGTTTTTCCGGACTGCACTACCAAGGACGCTTTAGACTTATAGCCCGACATCTTCTCCACTTTCTTCGCTAAATCTTCAGCAACATCTCCAGATGATTTCGGCGCACACCCTGCTGCCAGCAGTGAAAATAGCAGCAGAATACTAAAGACTGCCATGCTTTGAGTGAAGAATCGCTTCATTCCGTTTCCAACTCCTTCGCCTATTTTCGACAAAGAAGGGTTCCCATGTCAATTTCCTGGGAAATCTGTAACGTGTGCGTCATCCGCAAATGACAAGCTTTTTATCGCTGCTCCAATTTTGTCGATAACATCGCTTGCCAAAGTAGCATGCATTGACATTTCACCGCAAATTCTGCCGGCTACCCCATGAAGATATACCGCCAGTTGGATTCCCGCTTCGATCTCCTGACGCTGTGCCGCTTTTTGTGCGACCATGCCTGCCAGCATTCCAGTCAGTACATCCCCGCTTCCGCCTTTTGCAAGCGCAGCGGTTCCCGTTGTATTGATAAAAACTTTTCCATCCGGTGTGGCAATAAGCGTATAGGTTCCTTTGAGAACGACATAGACAGCATGTTCCACCGCAAAGTAGCGCGCATATCCTACACGATCCTTCTCGATCTCAGCTGTTGAACAACCGCA
Organism: Aneurinibacillus sp. REN35; assembly: GCF_041379945.2. Classification (NCBI taxonomy): domain Bacteria; kingdom Bacillati; phylum Bacillota; class Bacilli; order Caryophanales; family Paenibacillaceae; genus Aneurinibacillus; species Aneurinibacillus baijiui. The sequence continues at coordinate 1,742 of NZ_JBFTXJ020000013.1, forward strand.
CAACCTACCCATCTCACCTGGATGGGGGGTAAGGATGATAGGGCCTTTCTTTTCTTTGAGGATTGCCGTATTCTCCGCCAGCATATTTAAGGCATCAGCATCTACAATCAGCGGCACCTCGACCTGTCTGATCAATTCCTTCAGCCACATGTTACCGCCTAACCACGTGCCAAGCCCCGGCCCAATCGCTACTGTATCAAACGATGCTAAACGCTGCTTCAAATCGACGTGACTGTCTTGTGCAAAATGCCCTTCCTCTGCAGGCCATTCCCAGAATACAGGTTCGTTGAGCTTGCTTGCGACAACCGATAAAATCGGCTCAGGAACAGCGAGCGTCAGCAAACCACAGCCTGATCGCAAACCCGCCATGGCAGAAAGCGCTGGAGCGCCTGTCATTTCCTTTGATCCAGCAAGCACAAGGGTATGCCCATATGTCCCTTTATGAGAAAACGAGTGTCTTTGAGGCAGCTTGGTCTGTAATTCTTTTGCTGTTAACACAGCATCACACAATGAAAACTTATCAGCTACATATGGCGGAATTGAGATATCAGCCACAACCATCTCACCAACACAATCCGCTCCTGGATAAAGAAAATGTCCCCATTTTGGATAGGCAAAGGTTACTGTCATATCCGCTTTGACGACTCGCTGTGCCGCTTCGCCCGTATCACTATTTACTCCAGTCGGAATATCAACAGCAACCACAGCTCCCCTGCAGTGCTGAAGTCTCTCTACAACAAGTGAATAGGGAGGACGCAGTTCTCCTTTGGTTCCTGTTCCTAACAAAGCATCAATAATCACTGTCGCCTGTCCGATATCCGCCTGAAGCATATGCGCACATTCCTCTTTCCAGAACTGTACATCATAGCCGACATTTTGCATGATTTCTAGCTGCTGTCTGCATTCAGGACTGCGTTTTGCCTCATCACCGAATAGCCATACGGTTACCTCACGTCCTTCATTGAGCAGATGACGCGCAATAACAAGTCCGTCTCCTCCGTTGTTTCCCGCGCCCGCCAGTACCAATACCGGACCCTTAGGCCAGCGCCTTCTTACCTCCTGAACAACTGCCACACCAGCGTTCTCCATCAATACAAGGCTTGGGATTCCTATTTGCTCTATGGTGAACCGGTCAATGTCACGCATTTGCTGCGCGCTCACCACGTACATACTACTCCCTCCTAACCCGCGTTATATATGTATGTCCGATTTATTCATGATATGCAGACAAGTCTTCTCGTCTCTCAAGAATAACCTGCGCTATCGCATACTGTTCGCTATGCGAAATGGATACATGCAGCATACACCCGCGCCACCCTGTCATTTTCTCCAACAGTGAAGCATCCATGTTAATAACCGGCTTTCCACTCTCTTCAGCCAGAATTTCCGCGTCCTGAAAGGAGAAGTGTCTGCCTATCCCTGTCCCTACTGCCTTCGAAAGCGCTTCTTTAGCAGCGTATCTTCCAGCTACAAATTCAACACGACGCGCCATCGTCTTCGGCACACGCACCCTCTCCTGTTCCGTAAAAATCCGGGCTAAGAAGGTTTCCTCCTGTCGTTCCAAAATTTTTTGAATGCGTTTAAGTTCAACAATGTCAATTCCAGTTCCAATGATCATTGCATTGCCCTTCCTTTATTTTTCCCTCATTATACGCGATTAGAAAACAGAACTGGAATGAAAACTGCGTTTCACAAAAAAATAGAAAGGGTACTGCAACAATGGATGTTACTTTACTATTATTCATAAATAACGGGAGGGAAAAGCCATGGCTAAGAAAATTGCTGTACTACTTGGAGATTTATTCAATGAAGATGAATACATGAAACCCAAAGAAGCGTTCGAAAAAGAAGGACATGAGCTTCATATTATCGGATCAAAAGCCGGGCAAGAACTAAAAGGAGAAAACGGTAAAGGAACAGAGAAAACGTACCACGCAATAACCGATGTATCTGCTGGCGACTTCGACGCCCTCTTCATTCCTGGCGGCGTGTCCCCGGATAAGCTGCGAGCTGACGATAATGTCGTAGCATTCACAAAGGAATTCATTACAAACAATAAACCTGTAATGGCCATCTGTCATGGGCCACAACTGCTTATTACAGCAGAAGGGGTAAAAGGGAGAACCATGACTTCATGGAAGACTGTGCAGGTGGACTTAAAAAATGCCGGAGCCAATGTTCAGGACCAAGAAGTTGTTGTTGACGGAAACTATGTAACCAGCCGCATGCCTGACGACATTCCGGCATTTATCGACAAATCCCTTGCATTGCTGAAATAAAGCATATTGTAGCCGAAACCTTGATAAAGAGAAAACCCAAGAATGCTGTTACATCAACATTCTTGGGTTTTTGTTTTGTGTGCATTTTACTTTATAAAGGGACTTCTTAGACAGCCCCTCTTCTTTTAATTTTTTGCTACATATTCTTTAATGCCTTCATATACAGCATCAGCAACCCGCTGCTGAAATGCTTCTTTGGCCATTTCTTTTGCTTCAGTCGGATTGCTGATAAATCCGATCTCAATTAAAACCGCAGGCATACGGGTATTCCTAGTGACATATAGATTTCTAGCCTTAGCTCCTCGATCTGTAAATCCGGTCGCTTGTACCAACTTTTTATGAATCACCGACGCATAAGACTGGCTTTTCGAGCTATAGTAGAATGTCTCTGTCCCTTTAGCAGAGGCTGTGGCAGAATTGATATGAACTGAAAGGAAAAGATCAGCATTACTGTCATTAGCGATTTTTACTTTCTCTGCCAACTCTTGCTTTACTCCCTGCTGCATCAATCGCTGCTCTACATCACTATCGCGTGTCACTACCACTTCAAACTTTTCATCCGATCTAAGATTATCCGCAATTCGTTGAGCCATTGCAAGGGTTAAGTTTTTCTCGCTTAATCCATTTCCAGAAGCGCCAAAATCCTTACCGCCATGACCGGCATCTATTACAACCTTTACCTTCGGCTTAGATGATAACGGAACTGCTGGCGGTACCGGATTCGGAATTTCAGGTGTCGTATCCCCAGGAGTAACAACAGGCGGCGGAATTTCCACGGGATCTGTTACAGGAGGAGTCGAAGGTACAGAAGGCAGCGGGATTTGAACATCTGTAAGCTTTACTCCGACACTGGATGAGCTTCGTATCAGATCATACTTTGCCGAACCTGACAGCTCTATTACTACTCGGACTACATCCTGGCTGAATTGGCTATAACGGATATTCTTTATGGCCGCATGCTCCTGCAATCCCTTTGTAGGTATGGAAGCTCCGGCAAGCTTCGCATTCGATACATCTACTACAATCCGATCGGGGTTGCTCATCACAAAATCTTTGGCCTGTACTTTTCCACTTGTCTGCACAGTAATGATTCCATCTACCTGTTGGATTTCCCTCACCTTGCCCACCGCAGGCGCTTCGGGCTTCGGTGGAGGTGTAGTTAACCTGCTTACTGTGTATGTAGTGTTGTTCGCATTCCATTTTCCTTCTCCCCCCGCTAGATCCTCAAGGAAGGAGAGAGGGACTACGATGTCATCATCGATCTTTTTGTAAGCGGCAGCCGACAGTTCCTTAGATTCGCCCCCTTTAGAAAAGACGGCTTTTCCATTCTTTACACTGAATGTGTATCCGGTTGCAGAAGCAATCTGCTTTGCCGCCACAAAGTATGCATTGTTTTGCTGAAATGTTTTTGCGGCTACAGCTTGTCCATTTACTTGAAACCGAACCGGATCATTAAGAATAACGCTTTTTGTCTTATCTTCCCAGCCCACTTCCGCTCCAAGCAACTCACCTACTGCGCGAAAGGGAAGAAATGTACGGTCCTTTATGATGACAGGTGCGGTATCAAGTTTTTTTACTGTACCATTTACACGTGCCGTCTTTGAGCCGATCGTCAGTTCTATTTTTTTACTGCCCTCCGCAATGACTACTTGACGAGTTTTTCCATTCCACTGCACTTTCATGCCCATACCTTCTTCAAAGGTATATACTGGGATTAATGTCCGGCCATTTACCAGCTGCAGCGGCACCTTCGGCTCAATATTGTTCCCATTAATCCACAGTTGAATCGACGGGGCAGCCGCTGCCTGTACTGCCGTAGACCATATCCCCAGGAAGAGAAGAAGAAGTATTCCCACCCCATATAGTGTCTTTCTCATTCTGTACCCTCTCTCTTTCTCTTAATTTAACGCAAAAAGACCACTTCACCTACATTTCGACAAAGAATCCTAGCATTATATGCTGTTCTGGGAAATATTTTCTTTTATTGTACAACTTTCGCCATAAAGAATGAACATTTTTTACCTATGAAAAAAGCCTCATCTTAATAAGATGAGGCGTTATCGTTCTGGAACTTAGGCTGAAGATATTCAAAAATATGACAATATATTACTTTTACTACCGCATAGACCGGCACGGCAAGAATGACACCAGGAATTCCCGCCAAACTTCCCGCAAATAATAGAAGCACAATAATCGTAAGCGGATGAATCTCAAGATTGCGGCCCATGATATGCGGTGTAATAATGTTACCTTCAATCATCTGGACGATTAATGAAACGATAACTACTTTTGCGATCATACCCGGAGACATTGTGAGCGCTACGACAATCGCGGGCATCGCTGCGATAAACGGTCCAAGATAGGGGATAAAATTAGTTAGCATCGCTACAATTGCTAATATGGCCGCATATTCAAGTCCAATCATGTAATAACCGATAAAAAGTAAAATTCCAACGATCAGACTTACCGTAATCTGTCCGCGAACATATTCTCCTATCGTCTCATCAATTTCAGATAATACACCATCAATTTGTTCACGCTTGTTCTGCGGAATCAAATACTTAATGAACCTCCAAAAATTCTTCTCGTCCCTCAGCATATAAAACAGGATGAACGGAACGGTAACAAGCGAAAACAACGTGCTAAAAAACCATGGAACAAGTACACCTATTCGTTGTTTCATCTTTTCAATACTTGCATTCGCTACGGAAAACGCTTCGTTAATTGTATCCTGAAGGAACGGCGACATGCTCATTTTCATCTGTTCCCATTCTTCAAGCTGCTTCGGCGCTTGCTCAATCATTTCAGATACCTGTTTAAACAAATACGGACGGATAAAGAAAAATCCGGCGACAAGCAGGCCAATAATACATACGTACATAAAAAGAATGGAGTAGATTCGCTTAATCCCTTTGCGTTCGGCCCACCGAACGACCGGCCGCATAAGATAGAAGCCAACACCTGCTACAATGAAGGGAAGAGCAATGGCTCGAATGATAATAATAATGGGATGAAAAATAAAGCTTGTCTGGTACAGCATCCAAATAATTGTAAGAATAAGGAGCAGCACCACTCCTCTTACTATCCACTTGTTCTGATTTACCATATCTGTCCTCTCCTACTGCGGCATAAAATACGTGCATATATAGATTTACACATCGACCCCTCTCTTCAAACCAAAACAGCGAGAACTCTATCATACTGTTCTCGCTGTCATTCTATATTTATTTATCATTGTCAAAATAAGACACTTTTAGTTTCGCTAAATCGTTACCTGCATCCACATATCTCATGGCCTGCGTAATAATATGCGAGACCAACTCATGCGCTTCCATGAGCGTATTTTGCGTAATATCAAAATCCGAATGAAGAAGGCTCGGGTCGTTTGGTGAGTGGGCGATGTCGGACGCATTGCGCAAATTAAGGATGATGCGCTGCACATCATCTTTTGTTGCATCGATATTTAATTCATTAAGCACATAAGGCAATTGTTTACGCGCATGACCGATAATGGCTTCTAATGCTTTGGTAAACATGAGCATACGTAATTTTGGGTCGCGCTGCAACTCTTCTGCAATGCGCATGTAATGAAGGGCATTGCGAATCTGGGGCGAGCTCATCGCACTTTGAAGACTATTGATGGTATCGCCTAGTACCTTCCGTGCATAATCCGGATTATAGCAGATAATCTCTTGATCAAGATGATGCTTCACCTGCTTCTCTCCGTTGGCTTCACATGCGTATACAACGGTATCTAGCGCCATTGTGAATCCTGCGGTAAAGCTAACATAGTCAAGCAGTAATTCGGCGATATGCTCCCATGACTCGACAGCCTCCTCCATGTTTTCAGCATCAATGCGTGTAGAAAAAAGCACCGTTTTTCCCTTTGTATCTGTACACCGTCCCTGGCATATTATCTTATGTTCACCAAGGCGGAGCGTCACAGAGCTATTTTCATACGACGCATCTTTTCCCCGTATCGCATCAAACCAAAGAAACGCGGAAGTACTCTCCGCATCAATACAATACTCAGGCATATGGTTTCCCCCTCAACTTTTGTCTCTCTCTCTATACCCAAGATTGCTTCTGGTCTATCAAATAAAAAAAACAGACATCCAATAAAGAAATGTCTGCTTCTAGCTTAGTGCTTGCTCTGCGGTTTTTGCGCATCTGCTTGCGCTGCTTTCGAACTTAAAATCATAATCTCGACCCGACGATTTTGCGCCCGGCTATCCGGCGTATTGTTCGGAGCCACCGGACGATATTCTCCATAGCCCGCACCGGAGAGACGCTCCGGCTTGATCTTATATTCATCTGCTAGATAGCGCACCAAATTCATAGAACGGGCAGCAGATAACTCCCAGTTAGATGGATACTGCGCCGTACGGATCGGTACATTGTCGGTATGTCCTTCAATCCGTAATGGATTGTCAATTGAGTTAATGAATTGGAACATATCTTTAACAATCATCTTGGCCTGCGGCTGCAGTGTTGCATCACCATTAGCAAACAAAACCGTACCTGTAATGGTTACATTAATCCCATTCTGGTCAATGTTCACTTTCACATTCTGGTCAAGACCCTTCGCTTTCGTATACTGCTCCATCTTTTCTTTGATTTCTTCAAACTTCTCCTGCTCAGCCGCCACTTGATTCTTTTTGTTTGTCTTGCCTGTATTGCGATCTGTTGTCGGCGTGCTCGTCGAACCAGGAGCAGGCATAACAAGCGAAGCGCCTGATCCGGTTACTTCACTGAATGATTCCTTCAACGCCTGAAATTTCTGGGCATCCACGGCACTCATAGAGAACAAAATCAAGAAAACGATGAACAATAACGTAACAAAGTCCGCATAAGAGACCAACCAACGTTCTAAATTAACGTGCTCCTCATGCCTCTGCTTCCTTTTGGACATAAGCCTCTTCACCGCCTGTCTCAGTATTGCGCTCCGATTCGGAAAGGAAGACAAGCAGCTTTTCGCGCAGCGCAACCGGGTTCATCCCCTGTTGAACGCCGATAATTCCTTCTAATGCAATCGTCAAGTACAATGCTTCGCCTCTTGATTTCGCCTTCAGCTTCTCAGCAAACGGGAAGAAAAACAGATTGGCAAACGCAACCCCGTACAGCGTAGCAAGGAACGCTGCACTAATCGAAGGACCGAGCGATTCAGGCTCATTTAAGTGTGTCATAATAACTACCATGTGCATAACCGTACCCATGATCCCGATGGTCGGACAATATCCGCCTGCATTCTCAAACATTTTGGCTCCACGCTGATGACGAGCTTCCATAGCGGAGATATCGTATTCGAGCATCTCACCGATCACCGATTGGTCCACCCCATCAATAGCACTGCGCAGTCCGCGGGAGATAAACTTATTATCAATCTGTTCAATTTCCTGTTCAAGCGAGAGCAAGCCTTCACGGCGAGCTTTGCCTGCGAGTTGCTCCATCTGGTTTACCAAACCGATATAGTCCATCTTTTGTTCGGTAAACAACTTTTTGAACAATTTTGGTATATTTTTCACATCTTTCATCGGCATTGAAAGGATGACCGCACCGGTCGTACCGCCTAACACCAATACGAAAGAAGCTGCACTCCATAACAGCCCAATATTTCCACCGTCATAGAAAAAACCAAACGCCGCAGCCGCTAAAGCTACCACAATCCCTATAATTGAGGCTAAATCCATGTGACATCACCCTTATTTCTTTACTATGGTAATTTCTATCTTTTTCGTTCTCATTACTATATATCGGCATAACTGAGTCAAAATCAAGCAGATTTTTAACGAAATTAAGACCCTTCTTTTACACAAATAAAAAAAGCGCCCAAACGGCGCCTTTCTCTCTCTCTATTAATAGTCATTCTCAAATTCTTCTACAGATTCCTCTTTTGCTTTGGCAATGAACGGGAGGGCCAGAATCACAGCACACATAGCTGATGTAAACACCATCTCAGCAATCACAATTGCATTCCACATACTGTAACCGCTCCTTTTTTACATAAAGATTTTTACTATTGCTACCATCATTTTACTCTAAACTTCACAAAAACGTCAATATTTTTGTAACTTTTTTGTCAAATTTAAAGTAAATATCGTATTGAAAAAACCAGCGCTTTATGCGCTGGTTGCTTTTATCTACTTGTATTGTACCTCATTTACTTTCCAACTTCCTTCTTCTTGGATCAGTACAACTGTTTCGGTATGAGCTGGAGTCTCCCATGGTCCTTCTTCAGCCGGAAAATACTGTGATATATGAGCAACACCATTCTGTATTTTCACATCCGTATGTGTATCCCAAGAGAACGATGGCATAAATAAATACATATCATCCGAGCCTGGAATCGACCACAGTCCTTGCTTGTGGCCTATCGTCTCCGGCATGAGGCGTTCACCTAAAAATGTACGGGAGAATTCATCTGTCATATATGGACGAACCTTCTCTAACGCTTCAAGCCGTGTCATCGGTTCATTCAATGCGAACTGCGCTTCAGCCGCTTGCTGAATTACAGTGCGTGCAGCTTCCCTATCCAGTTCAGTACTCTGTGCCGCCAAAGCCTCTGTCCCGACCCCTGCTGCCATTTCTTTTATCTGCATTGTACTCGTTGGGGCAAAGAATACAGCGAAGACCACCATACACATAGCAGCGCTTTTCCATATGTTTCGCATTCGTCAAAACCCCTTCCCATTTATTGCACAAGACTGCGAACGTCTCTCCTCTGCACCAAACCTTACATTATAATTATTCCGGAATTATTGCTCTTTACCACTAAATACTTTCTTTGAAAGCCGCATGCACAAAAAAGGGACTCCTGGTACGAACCAGGAGTCCTTGTCAAACAAATCGACTTCTTCTTTTTCTTTTCCATATATAATACACAAGCAATGCTGCACCACCGAACACAACCAACGCATCCCCATAATGCAAATACGTCTTAATTGCTGTCCAATTCGCACCAAGTATCCAGCCGACATAAGCAAGCGCCGTACACCAAATTGTCGTACCGACAAAACTGTATACAATAAAGCGAAGAAAAGGAGCTCGTGCCATCCCCATCGGCAGTGAAATAAATGTGCGTATCGCTGGCAGAAGGCGGGTAAAAAAACCCACGCTGTCCCCATGCCGTGAAAGCCAGCGCTGCGCACGTCTAACTTCATGCAGCGGCACAACAAAACGGAGCGGTCCTTCTAGCAGATGCCCATACTTATACCCAATGATATAAGCAACAATACAGCCAAATGTTCCTCCTATGCTTCCTGCTGCAATAGCTGCAAGCAAGTTCATCTTCCCCTGCGAAGCTAAAAAACCGGCAAAAGGCATAATCAATTCGCTTGGGATTGGAATGCAGGCACTTTCAAGAAACATCCCCCAAAAGACGCCCATGTATCCAAGATAGTCGATAAAAGCGGTAATCCAAGAACCGATGGCTTCGATAATCTCACCCATATGTTCGTCCCCCTTTACCAACTATCCTATACACGGAATCAGTTTGTAGAACTTTTTACCGTATCATTTATACCCGTTTGATCCGGCTCACTTCCAAGCGGGTTCTCTAACAATTCTTTAATATATTCCTGTGTTTCTTCTTTGCGCGGATCAATTACTTTGGCTCCGTTCACCGTCTTCTCACGCAAAATATTGGCCGGAGGAATCTGTTCTGTCTGCAAATGCTCTACATCAAGCTTGTATGCAAGATTAGCCAAACGCAGCATATCCGTTGAACTCATGTTAGTCGTAACATATGGCGATACAGCCTCTAGCACACGAGGGACTTTCCAGATGCTTGTCGCGCTCATGCCCTGCTGAGCAAGTGCCTTAAGCAGCTTACGCTGACGTTCTGTCCGACTGAAATCTCCCATCTTATCATGACGGAAGCGGGCGTATTGAAGAGCCTTTCGCCCATCTAAATGCTGCTGTCCTTTTTTCAGAATGATATCATAATAGCCATTTTCCTCGTACAAGTAATATTCCATGTCTTTTTCTACATACAGATCCACACCGCCTAGCGCATCCACAACTTTTTCGAATCCTTTAAAGTCAGTCGTTACATAATACTGAATCGGTAACCCCGTCAGGTTCTCGACCGTCTGCGCCATCAGCTCCGGTCCGCCGACTTCGTATGCCGTATTAATCCGGCTTTTGCGATATCCCGGAATTTCTACCCAAGAGTCACGCAAAATAGAGAAAAGCTGTGCTTTCTTCGTCTCCGGGTCAATACTGGCTACAAGAATAGAATCAGAACGTGTTGATTCCTCATCCGGCCGCTTGTCAACGCCCATAAGGAGAATATTCACCCGTTCTTTACCTGTCCATTCCGGCATGGATGTGGCAGTCTCCGGCTTTTGAATCTTTGATGTGAATGAGTAGAAGGAATAAGCATAATAGCCGCCAATTCCAATTGCACCTAATAGAAGCACAATAAAACTTATTCGCAATATGCTTCGTAATACTCTCATCGAATGACAAAACATCCTTTCTTTACAGTGAGCAAAACACCATTCCTATTATATCGCACCGGAATGCTCCATCACTATCTTTATTTTGTTCCATTTACTTTATCCATATTTATACTTTCGGAGTTAAAACGCGTATGATCAAGACGCAGCAGCTCGTACGTCTCACCCCGGTTTACCAGCCGCAGCGGCACAACACGCATATCCGGCTCTAGGCCAAGCAGAATACCATGCTTCATTTCTTCATTTATCACAATTTTTTCATTTTGTAGAATGGGACGCACCGTCGGAAAGTAACGGTTATTGGCAAGCGCTCGAACGTTCCCGGTTAGAGCCCAATCACTGCTGGCGGTACTGCGAACATGGTTTAAAAACGGCACACCAACTTCTACCAGTTCCTTATCTGCTCCAAACAAATAGATAGCATGATTCCCATCCAGCTTCCCACTCTGATGTCCTTGTGCAATAATCTGCTCCGCAACATAACGATCGGTCTGGCTCACTCGCTTATAATCTACAATGTCTGCTACATTAACAACAATAAATATACATGTCAAACAGCCGAGAATGGCGCTGTATAGGAGTTTTCCTTTTTCCTTCTTTATAAGAAAAAGAAGCAAGCCATCAATGAAAAGCGCAAACCCTAATAGCGGAGGAAGAACATTGCGCAGGGCAAGACCGCTCTTATCGAGAATAAAAAACGGAGAAAGCGGAAGAACTATCAGCAGCACTCCAGCCAGAAGTTGTACCTTCGGATGATATGGCTGCTGTCTGGCATGGAGAAAACGAAACACCGTCCATCCGATAGCTAGCGAAAGAATACTTATGGCAATCATATACATGTACGATTGATTCTCCACCAACAGCCGAAGACCACGTCCAAAACCGATGCTGTAAAACTTAGCATGCAGCAGCACGACGATATCGTAAAATTCATGGAAAACGCCTCCCGTATGAACGAGAAGCCGCTCTAGCGGGACGATCTGACCTCTAGTTGCTGCATTTCCTCCTTCTTTGAATACCACGTAATATAGCCCAATGATCACAACATTTAGAATAGGAAGCCATACAAGCCGCTGCCTTCCCTTCCAAAGCAGGATAGCAATAGCACTGCCCGCCCCCATCGCTATGATCTGCTCATACATACCGAAGGAAAGAAGCTGAAATATAAAAAATCCGATCAAGCTGCCAACTTTTCTCGGTCCCTTAAGAGCTTGCACCAGAAAAAAAAGGGAGATGAGCATAAGAAATACGCCAACAAGCACGCGTGACGAGGCCGAAATCCAGTATACACCCTCACTCGCTAACGGAATCAAGCCGAAAATAATGGCAGTCCCTGCACCTAGAGCAATTCCCAATTGGCGAAAAATCCGATACAACAGATAACAACTCGCAAAGTGAAGGATGGTAAGCAGAATAAATGCCCAACTTAGATCAGGCCAGAATTTCCCCCATATGTACAAGTCAAATAGTGAGGCAAGCGGACGTGTATGATACGTATAGCTTAAGAATACCTCTTGAAATGGATGTGCATACTGCTGGAAAACGCCATATTGAATCCAATCATCTAATATTGGATAATAGCGAAATGCTTCATAACCGAATTTTAGCCCAAAAGCGATACCAAGCAATCCCCAAAACCACCATCCATTTTTTCTTATGTGATTTTCATTCATTTCGCTTCTCCTTTCTTTATACTTTTGCAGAAAAAAAGACAGGACTTCACCTGTCTTCCTCATCCTTTCCTACTCTGAAAACCGCTGCCGTCCTGTAGCGCTGCGATAAACGTCCCGTAGTGTACACTCTCCTCGCACAAAGTAATACAGTGTAAGCGGAAGCAGTGCGACATATTGGATCAAATGCAGCAATACCGATAGAAGCGCTTTTTGAAACAACTGCACATCAAACAAAGAAAGCGAATAAATACATGCATATTGGAACACGCCTATTCCGCCTGGAGCAGATGGAATCAGCATAATCAAATTCGTCATCACGACCACAACTAAGCTTGCTATCCAGGCCGTATGATCATAGATTCCTACCGCCATCAACCCGAATACAGTCGATATGTAGACACATGCCCACGAACATCCTATATAAAATAGCACACGTACTCCTACCCAAGGAGATTGCAATAGCGGACACTGTACGACAAGGCCGATCGCTCTTCGCATGAATGACGGTATATGTACAGAAGCAAGAATACGAGCACGGAATCTAAATACAAGCATAAGGGCTACGCCGCCCCCTGCTATCGCTGCCAGCAACGCCTTGCGAAGGAACGCAAGTTTCGCTTCTACCACAGATTCAAACGGAACGAAAAAAGCTGCACTCACAGCTAGCAGAGCAAGAATTAAAACATCAACCATACGCTCCACTACCAAATTCATGCTGACGACCCCATACTCCTGTCTCACCCGCCCTGCAGTAATCACGCGAACCGCCTCACCCATCCGAAATGGCAGCAGCATATTCGCACCGTTTCCCATGCAGACAGATGCAAACATTGCGCGAAGAGGGATATCAGGTGCAAGCCCTCTTGTCCAGGATAACGCGCGGAACCACTGACTTGCCGCATAAGCTGAGATGGCAAGTATTACATACAGATAATGAATCGGATACTGCAGAAGATGCACAGGATTCAACGTATCTAAACTGCGATAGGCTAGAAAGAGAAACAAACACGTAATCAACAGGCTTCCTGCAAGCTGCAACCACTTACCCTTCATGCCGCATTTCCTTTAGCTTATTATATACACCATTCCAATCGTTCATCCGAACCCGAAGAGCATCCCGGAACATCACCCAGGAATCTCTCATCATATGTACCTTTGAATCAGCGGAATGCCTAAGATTAACCGGGATTCTTTCAATATCATACGCATATTTGCGCCCCAAAAATAGCATTTCAAAGTCAAATCCAAAGCCTTGAATCGTCAACTGCGGAAAAATTGTCCGCGCCGCCGCACGGGTAAACCCCTTGAAACCGCATTGTGTATCAGGAATACCTAGGCCGAGCACCGCATTAATAAATCGCGAGAACATAGCCGATGCAACTTTACGAGAGAGGGGATAAGGTATATCCGACTTTCCCTCATATAAATCACGCGCTCCTAGCACAATATCCGCTTTTCTGGTATAAAAAACAGCCAACGCTTCATGAATGCTCGTAAGCGGATACGGCAGGTCGGCATCCATAAAAAAGATATACTTCCCCTTAGCCAAAAGCATTCCATGCTTTAATGCCATTCCCTTGCCCATATTTTGCTTAAGCGACACTACATGCAGTTGGGGATGCATAAAGCTTTCAACAATAGAAACTGTACGATCTGTACTTCCATCATCTATGACAAGCACCTCGAAATCGGAAAAATGATGGTCCATAAATGGCATGATTGTCTCTAGGGTATATATGATACGTTTTTCTTCGTTGTATGCAGGGATGACAACCGATAACTCCACTTCGAACACGTCCCTTATTCCATGGTTTCTTACATAGATAACAATTATATAGTAAACATAAAAGCGATGTATATGGTGCGAATTTACACTTTCCTGCTCTGTCCCGATATACGCCTGTTATCCTATAAAAAAGAAAGAGGGAAAAGGACAAGCCCATTCCCTCTTGTATTACTGTATAATCCGCACCGGGGTCTGATCCTTTAGCTGAGTCTGCCCTTTCACTACCACCTTATCCCCGGCTTTCAAACCGCTGACTACAAGAACATGCGTAGAATTACCTTCCGCCGTCACGATGGAACGTTTGATTGCTCTTGTTCCTTCTATAATATAGACGCTCTTCTTCCCATCCTTCTCTATGATCGCATCAGTAGGAACAAGAAGCCCTTTCTGGCTGTCCATTTGTGCGCCGACTACATTTACCTTCATACCGGGCAGGATGGTGCCAGATGCATTAGACAACTCAATCTCTATCGGGAACATCCTCGACTGATGATCGGCTTCTATGCCTTTGTACGTGACTTTCCCTATAACGGTCTTCTCTAATGCTGGAATCTGCACATCCACTTCGCTTCCTTTTGTGAACTTAGCAATCATCGACTCGGATACGTTAAGCTTGACGAGAACCGAATTCATATTAATAATGGTGGCAACTGGCACTTGCGGACTTACAAGCTCTCCTTGTTCATATCCTAATGAGCTAATGGTGCCTGTAACAGGCGACTTGATAACCGTATCATGTAGAGCATGACGTGCTTTTTCTACACCGACCTGCGCCTGCTGCACCCCGGCACGGGCAGCCCGTTCTCCGCCTATGGCTTGTTGAACAGCGGCAGCAGCGGTTTTATTCGCACCGACTTGTGCCTGCTTTACATTCGACTGTGCCGCATTAATGGCACCCTGCCCCTGCGCATCTGCCTGCGCCGACTGATTCAGTACATTTTTCGCCTGAAGCAGAGCTTCCTCCGCTTGATCCAGCTGCGCCTTAGAGATAGCCCCTGCATCCACCAAGCTTTTTACACGATCATAATTAGCCTGGGCAATCATCACGCCCTGCTTGGCAATCTCATACGAAGTATTTCCTGAGGCTTTTACACCGTATGTATTCTTCGCTTGAGTAAGGGAGGCGGCAGCGGTTTCTACCGACGCCTGTGCCTGTGCCTGCGAAGCCCTGGCCGCACTTATACCTGCCTGTGCTTGAGCTAGGGACGCATTGGCGGTGTTAAGAGCAGCCTCTGCTTGTTTTACTCCCATTACATAATCCGTTGCATCCAGACGTCCAATCACTTGCCCCGCTTTTACTGCATCCCCTTTTTGCACGGATAATGAAGCTAACGTGCCTGATTGTTTAGCAATAACAGTCACGCTGACCTTCGGCCATACTTCTCCTAATAGTTGGCTTCCGCCTGTCAGCACGCCCTCCTTCACCTGGGCTACACTAACCGCAACCGGCTTTACTTCTGCCGCACTTCCCGCACTCATCGTACCCGTCTCCTGCGCCGCTCCACAGCCGCTAAGCAACGAAGCCGATAGGAGACACGCCGTCCCAATCTGCATCCATTTTCGTTTCATAAACACACGTCCCCTCCTTTACGCGGGCTTTTGTTCTTCTTCGGTCGATTCCGCCGCCGGAAGCATACCGCGCTTTCGTAATGTGTAATTGCGTATTTTATCCAGAACCTCATAGCCAACCGGAACAATAACGAGCGTAAGCAGTGTCGAGGTAGTCAAGCCACCGATCACTACAATCGCAAGCCCAGGTGACATAAGAGATCCCTTTACTTCTCCCAATCCAAGCGGTAGGAGAGCGACAATCGTCGCTACGGCTGTCATAATAATCGGCCGCAGACGCGTAATCCCAGCTTCAAGCAACGCCTCCCGTGTCGATAGTCCCTTCTCCTTCTGCTGTTGCACACGGTCTACATACACAATCGCATTCGTAACTACGACTCCAATCAGCATCAGAAAACCAATTAATGCTGTTAAATCAAGCGACGAACCCGTAACGAACAGGCCCACAATGCCTCCAATGGCTGCAAGAGGCAGAGAGAGAAGGATCGAGAGTGGTGCCATAGCATTCCCAAATGCAATGACCATTACGATATATACCATGACAACGGCTGCCCCTAATGCGTAAAACATCTCCTGAAAGCTCTTCTGCATGTCTTCACTGATGCCCCCGCTTGCAACCGTTACACCATCCGGCAACTTCATTTTCTTTACTGCCTCATTCTGTGCTGTGCTGATTCCCTCTTTATCGTTACTGGTAATATCAGCTGTGATAGAGACGAATTCCTTTTCATTGCGGCGCATAATCTGAGAGGGCGCCTCTTCTTTTATTACCTCTGCCACATCCTCAAGACGAATCTGTTGTCCTGTCGGTGTATTCAATAGAATTCCTTTAATCTTCTCTAACGAATTGCTATCAGCTTCTCTTAGTCCGAGAATGAAATCGTATTCTTCGCTATCAATCTTAATCTTACCGATTTTAAGACGACCTGTCAGACTGCTTACATCACCGGCAACTTGAGCTGGTGACAATCCCCTTTCTGCGGCCTTATCACGGTCTACCCGTACAATCACTTCTGACTTTTTGTCTGATAGATTATCTTTTACGTTGACGAGAAGCGGGTTCTTTTCTACTTCTGATCTAACCATCTCCGCCGCCTGAATGAGCGCTTCCTTATTCGGTCCATTCAGCACAACTTCATAACCTTCATTTGCTCCGCTGCTAATTTTGTCTATTGTCAATTTAGAATCGGCAGGAACAATCGGTTCGGTCTGTTCACGAAATTTACTCAGAATAGCTCCTACATCAGCACCGTCTTTTAGCATAATAAACATGGAAGAACGGTTGGGCGCATCATTCTCCCCTATATTCGTCTCAATATAATCAACGCCTGGCTCCTTCTGAAAAACATCCTGGATTCGCTGCGTTGCTTCTGCCGTCGCCTCAAGCGTCGTACCTTTGGGCATTTTTAGCGCAGTCTGAATAATACCCAGATTGGAATCACCGAACATACTCACATTCAAGAAGCCTACCAGACTTACACTTCCAAGCAGCAAACCAAAAGAAAGAACTACGGTTATGATTTTATGGCGCAATGACCAGTTCAACAGGCGCTGGTATGCAAATGAAGCTTTACCCGGCTTATGTTCCTTTACTTTTGTGGAGTGAAGCAGCAAAAGCTTGGTCATCAGCGGAACTACCGTAACCGCTACCAAGAGCGAAGCAAGCAGCGAACATACGACCGTAATCGCAAACGGCCGGAATACTTCACCTACAATACCGCTCACAAAGGCAATCGGTACAAATACAGCGACAGTTGTAATGGTAGAGGATGTAATGGCGCTCGTTACTTCCTTGGCAGCAAATCGAATTAAATTCGGTGTACGCTCACGACTAAGCTGCAGGTGACGGAAGATATTCTCAATTACAACAATACTATCGTCTACAACCCGCCCCACCGCAATTGCCATACCAAACAGCGTCATCATATTCAGTGTTAGTCCAAGCCAACCCATAAAAATCAAACTAACTAAAATCGAAAGCGGAATGGATACCAGAACGATCAGTGTGGATTTCATGTTGCGAAGGAATAGAAGGATCATGAGGGAAGCCATAACCGCACCCATCATTCCTTCATTCATCATACTCTTGATGGAGTTCTTGATGTCTACCGAGGTGTCATATACCGTTTTGAAGTCAATATCCGGATAACGCTTTTGCAGTTCTGTAAGCTTTGCATTAATCATGGTTCCGGTTTCTACCGCATTGCCTTCTCTTGATTTGTAGAGGCGAATGCTGATACCGGGCTTGCCATTGAGACGGCTAATCTGGTCAATGTCTGTTTCGAAGGCAACGCTTGCTACGTCACCGATCTTTACATACGATAGTCCTCCGTTCATCCCGGAGGGTAAAAATAGCTTGGTATTTTTAATTTGTTCAATATTAGTGAATTCAGTAAGTATGCGGACCGCCTGATCTTCTCCCTGGATTTTTACATTTCCGGCGGGGATGCCGACATGATTGGCCTGAATAAGCTGCTTAAACTGCGAGGCAGAAAATCCATAGCTGCTTAATGCGGACAGGTTGGGATAGATGTGGACCTTATTCAGACGTTCACCAATGGTCGAGACTTTTTCTACCCCACCAATGTCCTCTAGTTCCGGTACGATCGTATCCTTCACCAACAAATTTAGCGAGTCATCGGATACACCGTTATTTTTCGTGCTTATAGCCAGATAATAAATCGGCTCCGTACCGAATCCTTCCGTGCTTACCTGCGGACGCTCCGCATCTTGAGGCAATTTGACCCCTGAGATCTTCTTCTCAACCTCGTCTCTTGCCTCCTCTGCATCCGTACCTGCGTTCAGCATGAGGACAAGCGTTGAATGATTATCAACAGAATGTGATTCGAGGTATTTCGTTCCTTCGACAGAACTGACCGCTTTCTCCAGCGGTTTTGTCACATCGTCAAGCACGTCTTCCGGTGCTGCATTCGGGTAATCCGTCTGAATGATAACGACGGGGAATGAAATATCCGGCATGCTCTCAATTTTTAGAGAGGTTGCCGCTACGATGCCGCCCATTGTAATCAATAGAACAATAATGATAATGGCAGCCGAATTTCGCAATGAAAAGCGAGTTAAAAACTCCACGCCTCCTCCTCCTTTCTCTTTTCCACTATGAAATACCATGAAATGAATTCGTTTCTATGTTAGCGCATCGGTCTTTTATAGCGGAACGGCCTAAGAATGATTCTTCATCAGCCTTAGGACGGAGGGATTATGACATAAAAAGGGAGAAGGTCTTTCAACCTTCTCCCATCTAATTCCTATTCTTTTACTTCTCAGTAGAACCGGACCAATCCAGCATGCCGCCCACCATGTTTTTGACGCGGTAGCCGCGCTCTGCCAGCCATTCGGAAGCCATACCGCTTCGATTTCCACTGCGGCATACCATTATATATTCCTTGTCTTTATCCAATTCATGCAAGCGAGCCGGAATTTGACCTAGAGGAATATGCTTGGCACCCGGAATACGGCCGGATGCATACTCATCGTCCTCTCGAACATCGATGAGATTGAGTGTTTTGCCCTGCTTGACCTGCTCGTCTACTTCACGCGTTGAGATCTCACCATGTGCGCTCATTACATCGCCTCCTCTTATCTGTGCGTAACGCTCTCATTCTTATTATACCCTTATATGCCCGTAAAAATAGTAAAGGAAGACAGCCAAGCGCTCAAGCGCTGCATCTCTCCAGTATAGATCAGCACACCCATGCCGATCAGAAGCCACCCACTTACGTTTTTGATTACAGGCATCCAACGATTCAAACTGCGAATCGCCTTAACGGAATAAAGCATAATGAAAGAAATGACAAAGAACGGAACCGCAAGGCCAAGAGAATAGACACCCAGAAGAAACATCCCTGTATTCACAGTGTCAGCATTGCCGGCCAAAAGCAGAATCGAAGACAGCGCAAGCCCTACACAAGGTGTCCATCCAGCCGCAAAAGCCATGCCGAGCAGAAGGGAAGAGAACCACTTGCCTGCCTGAATACGCGACATATCGAATCGCTTCTCACGCATTAAAAATCCAAGCTTTAACCACCCGATCGTTTGAAACCCAAATATAACGATTAAAATTCCACTCAACTGTTCAAACACTTCACGGTTTGAACGTAGGAACTGGCCAAAATAGCTCGCTGTCGCTCCGAAAAGCACAAAAATAATGGAAAATCCGATAATGAATGCCAGCGAACGAATAAACAATGTACTGCGCCGGATCGTCAGCCGGTCATCCTGCACCATCCCTCCCGTCAGATGGGTCACATATGCCGGGATTAACGGAAAAACACACGGTGAAAAGAAAGAAATCAAACCGGCAAACCAAGCAAACGATATTGATATGGATTGCTGCATCGTACCTACCACCTCATTAAGCATTTTCGCATATTCCTTTCAGTCAGTGCAATAAGAGCAGGCTGTTTTCCACCGTTGCCGTTCTCGGGTGTCACCTTCCCGCCACAATTCAACCTCATATACATAGTATATGAGGTTGAATAAAGAAAAAACGGCTGCATCTCCGAATCTGTCATCGGAGGCACAGCCATTTTATTATAAAATAATCACTTTCCCATCTTTGTTTACAAACTCAATGCCCTCCTGCAAACGCGTATCCACATCCAGAACCGTCTTCATAATTTTAATGGCATTTTCGTTATCTTCTTTATGATTCGAGGCGATACAATCGGAAGGAATGTACAAGTGAAAATCCCGCATATAAGCATCATTTGCTGTAAACAAAATACAGCTATTACCTGCTACTCCTGCTATAATCAGCGTTTCTACTTTGAGGTATGCAAGCAGCGTATCGAGTACTGTAGAATAAAAACCCGAATGCTTAGGTTTTAAGACAAAGTAATCGTCTTCATCCGGGAGCAACTTATCTACAAACGGCTTCCCGCGTACATTATCGCTTGTAGCATGGGCCACCAGCTTAAGAAAATCAGATTGCCATTTTCCATAATTATCATTTACATAAATGACAGGAATATCCGCTTCTTTCGCACGTTTTTTCAACGCAACAATATTGTCTACAATCTTCATGGAATTGGCAAATAATAAATCACCTTCCGGATATTCAAAATCATTAACAACGTCAATTAATAAGAGCGCCACGTTAGAAATATCCGGCACATTCCCATGAAGATCAATATTTTTAGATGGCACACTTCCACCCCTATTCTGCTATCTCTTCCTATACTCTCTACCTCTTTCCCTATTCTCACAAACACTATGCATGCGCCCCATCTGCTTCATGAACGTAAAAACAGGGAAGAAATAAATAATGCGCAATGGCTTGTTTGGCGTACTGGGTAGAATGTATCATGACACATACATAACCGACCGTTGATTCAACTTAGACGTACTATACGACTTGTCTGGTAAGGGGGTAAATCGTTTGAATTCAATTCAGCAATTCGCTTCACATCTAATAGAAGAACATGCAGCAATCGGGGAACTTATCACAGAGGCTATCCTCTCGCAAACAAAGGAATCGGCACGCCCCGATGAACGAGAACATGGACAAGCAATCCTCTCCAAAATCGTAGAGGTTGCAGGAAAATCCTTACTCCTACCTTTAGAAGATCTTGAGAGGGAACTGGTTCTCTGGAGTCGAACCATCGGCGAGCAAAGGGTTCACCAAGGGCAAAGACTCGGTAAAGTCCTTGCATCTGTACCTATTGTTCGTTCTGCATTCATTGGCTATATGGGTCAATTATGTATAGAACAGCAAATAATAACGAAAGACATCCTCTACATCATGGAGAAGATCAACTATACGCTTGATATTGCAGTCAATGAAATGATCAGAGCGTTCGATCAATTCAAAGACAAGATCATTAGTGCAGCTTATGAAGAAGTAAGCGAACTCTCCGCACCGATTGTGCCTATACTAAAAGGAACGGCTGTTCTTCCACTCATCGGTTCTATTGATTCGCATAAGGCCAACCATATTTTGCACAATGTTATTCCTAAGGTTGCAGAATTAAAACTCCACTGTCTTATTATTGATTTCTCGGGAATTCATGTGATTGATACGATGGTTACTGATCATATTTTCAAAATCCACCGCATTCTTCGCCTGCTCGGCATTCATGCTGTATTGACAGGGATTCGGCCAAGCCTGGCGCAAACCGCCATCGGCATCGGCATTGATTTCTCTACAATTAAAACATATGCTACCGTACAGCAGGCGCTTGAAGCCATACAAAAAGAATAGCACACCCATTCGCAGGTGTGCTTTCTTTGCTATTTCTTAGCACCGATTGTTTTTTCATTCTCCACACCGCACCAATGCATAATCGTATGCGCCATAATCTCGGCACATTCAATCACACGGTCAAGCTCGATGTATTCATTCGGATAATGTGCCATGCTGGTTACACCCGGTCCGAATACAAGCGATGGAGTCTCTCCTACCTTAGTCAGCAGACCACCGTCCGTTCCCCACGGCGAGGCTTCGATTACAGGATCTTCACCTAGAACCGTGCGATACGATTGGACAAGATGATTCATCAATTCATGATCGGAATCCATCATTCCAGGTACCCACTGAGCACCGAACCATTCTAGTTTTGGAGGATGCTCTGTCAACCATTCATCATCAAGTTCTGCCAGCGCTTCAGCCATTGCCTGCTTAGCATCCTCCATGTCTTCATCCGGGGCAACCCCCATTCTTCCTTGAAGTTCTACCAGATCCGGTACAGAAGACGGCCACTCTCCCCCTTGGATCATTCCGATATTAATCGGAATCGGAATGGGGATATTTTGATAGAGCGGGTCTGTAATCTGATCATTCCGCTTTTTTTCAAGGTTGCGAACCGCTTCTACGATCATCATCGCTTTCTCGATGGCACTCACACCTTCATAGCGAGTACCACCGTGTGCCGAACGTCCCTTAACCTTGATTTTGAACCACATGGAGCCTTGCTGTTTCGGAAAAATCTTCATCTGTGTCGGTTCCGGGATGAGCGCTGCATCTGCCTTATATCCTCTTAGCACAGTGGACAGCGTTCCTGAGCCTCCGCTTTCTTCTTCAACTACACTCTGAAAAATAATATCTCCCTTAAGGCGAATACCTAATTCCTTTAGGCATTCAATGGCGAACAGCATAGCGACATTGCCGCCCTTCATATCTGTAACCCCACGTCCGTACATTCTCCCATTCTCTATCTTACCGCTGAACGGGTCATCATCCCACTGCTCCAGATCTCCTGCAGGTACAACATCGATATGGCCGTTCAAGATGAGCGACTTACCGCCGCCCTCACCTCTCCACACACCGACCACATTAGGACTGCCTTCAAACGAGGTGCGCGGTGAACAGAAATATGGATGCTTTACCAACTCATCTCCCGCTGGCTCCCATACATCCACTTCCAAGCCCAACGCGGCCAATTTATCAGCTACAAGCTTTTGTGCTTCGGCTTCCTTTCCCTGTACACTCGGAGCTTGCACGACCTGCGCCAGAAAATCCATCGCTTCCTGCTGATGTTCCTGCATCCATTGTTTAATTTGATCCTTCATCATGCCTTGGCACCTCCCTGGTTATTTAAAGACCGGAACTTGACTACCTTCAGCAATTATAAGTGGGGCTTCTGTGCTTTCCACTACCTGTTCAACTGTGTAGGGATAGAGCACTTCACGCAGATAGAGCGCATCACCTACTACTTCAATCACTGCACGCTCGGTAATAATCATATCCACACATGCTGGTGCGGTCAGCGGTAGTGTACACTTCCGCAGAATCTTAGGCTCTCCTGCCTTATTCGTGTGGTTCATCAGCACAATAACTTTCTTTGCTTTCTGCGCCAGTTCAATTGCTCCTCCCATGCCCGGCACCCGCTTACCAGGGACGATCCAATTCGCCAAATCACCGTGTTGGCTCACTTCAAGCGCTCCTAGAATTGTAATATCGAGATAGCCACGACGAATCATTCCAAAAGCCACCGTACTATCAAAGTACGAAGCACCCGGAGCTAACGTAATCGGAAAGCCGCCCGCATTACACAGATTCTCATCCTCTTCTCCACGTATAGGCGATGGTCCTGTACCGAGAATGCCATTCTCGGCATGGAACATCACATTCCACTCATCCGGAATATAATCCGCTACAAGCGTCGGAATGCCAATGCCTAAGTTTACCAGCATACCGGGATGGATTTCTTTTGCCGCGCGACGCGCGATTAGGTGACGCTGCTCTACTCCCACGCCCATTTCCAGTTCACTCCTTCGCTTTTGACGATATAGTCTACATATACGCCCGGTGTAACAATACATTCAGGGTCCAATTCGCCCTTTGGCACAATCTCATTCACTTCTGCAATCGTAATATCACACGCCATAGCAACCAACGGATTGAAGTTGCGGGCGCTTTTATCATAGATGAGGTTTCCGTATTCATCGGCCTTAAGCGCATGTACAATCCCAACCTGTGCTGTTAGCGCAGGTTCTACCATATATGTCCTGCCCTCAATCTCAATCTGCTGCTTTCCTTCCTCCACAATCGTGCCAAGTCCAACATCCACCAGTATGCCGCCAAGCCCCATGCCACCCGCACGAATCTTCTCTGCAAGCGTTCCCTGCGGATAGAAGGTTACATTCATTTTTCCTTCCGTCATAAGCCGACCCGCATTCGGGTTGGAGCCGATATGTGAAGTAATCAAGCTGCGAGCACGTTCCGCCGTGACAAGACGGCCAATTCCGATATCTGGAAAGCCTGAGTCATTACCAATTAAATCTAAGTTCTTCACTCCTTTATGGAGAATGCCATCGATCAGTGTCGGAGGATTGCCTACCCCGCCGAAGCCTCCAAACATTAGAGTGATACCGTCATTAATATGTGTTAACGCTTCATCAAGCGCAACGACTTTGGATATGGTTTCCTTCATACCTGCTCCTCCTCTGCTATACGTTTTCTTTAGAAGCAAGCAGTCCTTCCTGCTCTAGCTCCAACGCCAACTCACCAATCGATTGGTCAAGCATAAACAATAATTCATTCATTTCCTCTTCTGAAATAACAAACGGCGGTGCTACTATGATGCAGTCTCCAGCCTGGCCATCCATGCCGCCGGATGCATTGTAGATGAGCAATCCATTCTCCGACGCGCGCGCAATCACCCGTTCGGTTACACCCGCGCTCAGTGCAAACGGCTCTTTCGTAGTACGGTCTTTAACGAATTCGATGCCGCACAGCAACCCCTTTCCTCGAACATCACCGATTATTTCATGCTTATGCATAAGTGTTTTTAATCCTTCTATTAATTGACGACCGCGCTCTTCAGACTTGGCGATGAGCTGATGATCTTCAATGTATTTCATAACCGCAAGCGAGACAGCAGAAGACTGCGGATTTGCGCTGAACGTATGACCCGACATGATCGATTTAGAACCGGCGGCAATCACATCAATAATTCGCTGGCTGGCAATCGCAGCCGCCATCGGCGTGTAGCCCGCGCTCATTCCTTTACCTAGTGCCATAACATCCGGTACCACACCCCAATGATCAATGCCGAACGGCTTGCCTGTGCGTCCGTTTCCTGTCATAACTTCATCGGCGATGAACAGAATATCATAGCGTTCACAGATGTCTTTAATTCGCTGATAATAAAACGGAGGTGGCGTCACCGCACCGGCGGATGCGCCAATGATCGGCTCCGCAATAAAAGCGGCGATATTGTCTGCGCCGACGCGATGAATCGCCTGTTCTAGCTGATTTGCACATAACAGATCACAGCTCGGGTACGTACTGTTAAACGGACAGCGGTAGCAGTACGGAGGCTCTACAGCCGGGAATTCTTCCAGAAGCGGAATAAAGCGCTTTCTTCTTAAAATATGTCCGGACATAGACAGCGCTCCCAACGTAATACCGTGATAGCTCATCCATCGGGATAGAACCTTATTCTTGCTGGTCTTACCCTGCTCCTGCCAATATTGGATGGCAATCTTCATCGCGGTCTCCGTCGCTTCCGATCCGCTGTTTACAAAAAATACGTAATTCAAATCACCCGGCGTCCAGCTCGCAAGCTTCGCCGCCAGTTCCTCTGCTGCCTCGCTCGTAAACTGAGAGCGGTACGTAAACGACACTTTTTTGGCCTGCTCATTCATCGCATCAATAACCGATTGTACACCATGTCCAATGTTGGCTGTAACAGCACCTGAGCAGCCGTCCATGTAGGCTTTTCCGTTGGTATCATATAAGTAAACCCCGCTACCATGTGAGACGGTTGGGTATTCTTTATCTAAAAACGGTTTAATCACATTGCTCTTTTTATCCACCGGGTTCTCCCCCTCTGCATTTGTCGATTGATTTCATCATAACAAGAGACCTTAGGAAAAAATATTCTCACTATTAGATAAATTTATAGTATATTTTTTATACATGATGTATAAAGAGAGGCGGTCCCATGTCGATTACACTAAAGGAAGCACTAACATTACCTAATATCCAACAGATGAAGCTGGTAGGCGGCCACAGCGGCATTCATCATATTATTAAATGGGTAACGATTGTTGAAATTGTTGAAGATATTTCTCGGCTGCAGGAGGGTGAGTTCCTCATTACGACTGGCTATGGGCTTGATACAGAAGCTAATCGGCGCTTCTTCATCGAAAAGCTCGCCAAGCAAGGCTTATCAGCCGTAGCCATTCATACGGGCTTCTATATGGAGACGATTCCACCTGAGTTCATCGCGGCTGCTGACGCTCACCATCTGCCACTCATTGAAATTCCGCGCCATATGAATTTCTCTGAAGTAACCAAAGCTTTATTAGGTCATATCGTAAATCGTCAGTTGCAGTTGATGCAGGATACACAACAAATCCATCGAGAGTTGACTATGTTAGCGCTGAACAATAAGGGGTTTGCTCCGCTTGTACACACGTTGGCGGATCGGCTACAGGCGGAAGTAGAACTTTATGATGCACAAGGCGAACGAATCGAGCGTAGCGGCAGCGAGGAGAACCATACGCAGCCACTCTCCTTTCCTAAAGCGGTTGTCTTGCAGCCAGAAAGCAGTACAGACGCTTCTCTGCTCCTCTCCGAACAACGGCTTGTGCATGCGATAGCTACTGACACAGAACAATACGGACACCTGCATATTCAAAAAAACACCGCACTTACAGAGATGGATCATCTAATCGTAGAGCAGGCCAGCATGGTATGTGCAATTGAATTTCTAAAACAAAAAGCGGTCGACGAGGCCATTTTGCGCATGCAGGAAAACGTATTCGATGAACTTCTTGAGCATACCGGACAAGATGAATCCACCTTGCAGAAGATGGCACAAAAGCTCGGATATCAGCCGGTGGAGAATCTATGTATCATGCAGATTGCTGCACCGAATGATGATACGCTGCGCCAACTCGCACAAGTATGGGCTCACAAGCAGCCAAGGCCGGTACTCTTGCGTGAAAAGCAGCGTACCGTCACCATCCTGCTTCCTGTACAACAAGAAAGAGATGCCATCCGTGCTGCGCAATCCCTGCAGCAGGAAGCCCAACGAAAAGGCTTAATGGGATCGCTTCATATCGGGCTCAGCTTTCCGTTTTGCGGATTCACTCCGATTGCGGCCCATGCTCAGGAAGCGCGTGAAGCACTGCAGATAGCAATTGCAACCGAAGAGGCGCTTATGACACATGATAAAATCGGAGCCTTTGCGCCGCTTTTGCAGATGAAAAAAGCGGGCATTGAGCTGACGACCCTATTCCGCCCTCTGCTCGACCCGCTGCTTGCATACGATCATAAGCACAATTCAAGTTTGGTAGACACGCTAGAATGCTATCTACAGCACAATTCCAACATCAAGAACACAGCATCCGCATTATTTATTCACCGCCATACACTCAAGTATCGGCTTGAACAAATCGAGGAAAAAACAAAGAAGGATTTACAGAATGCCCATACGCTTACACAATTTCATCTTGCCCTTATGGCATACCGGCTTGAGCATGCAGCCATTACCATACTATAGCGAAAGATTAACACCGAGAAAGATCCTTCACCCAGAGACTCATGTCCTCAAGCTTATCGAAAATATTGCAGTTTTTCGTCATGCGCCCTGCATATTCATAGCCGAGTTGATGAAATACCGCATTCATGCCAAACGATAGGGAACGGGCCAACGAATAGGCGCAATAAATATGGCGCGTTTGCAGTTCATTCTCAAGCGCCGTAATCAAGTGACGCATCAAGCCATGCTTGCGGTGTTCATTATAGGTCGCACAATCTGTCATTTCTGCATTGTTATATATAGCATTGATTTCGGCCGATGCGGCGCTAACAATACGCGCCTCCGCTTCCGCTACATAGAAAACCGTGCCTTCAAGCATCACCTTCTTAATATAGGCAGGATCGTTCATTGGCGTCGGATATGTCTGAAATACCGTTCCATATAGATGGGCTAGCTGCTCCGCATCTTCAGTGACAGCAATACGAATCGTATATCCTTGTGCGAGCGGCTCATCGGATGCCTTAAGCGGCAGAGACAGCACTTGACGGAGGATATCGTCCTCTTGAATCCAGTACTCACTTGTGCGACGCTCATCTGAGAGGTACATTGCCATACTGTACGCATCACCGCCATTGAAGTATTTCTTAAATACTCCTTCGAGCATATAACCAAGACCGAGAAGCGTCGCAACGTCTTCCGGCCGGGATTTGATGAATATTTTTGTAAGCGCATGCTCGTTGGCGAGCGCTAGAATCCGGGTATGCATAAGCCGCACACTCCCCCGGTAATCGTCAACACGCAGCCGCGCATTAAACCGGTCAAGACTTGCATCCATTGTAAAGGATGAGCCTGTTTCTATGAGTGATTGAGCGTACAATTCGTTTTTTGTTGTCATAAGATGCCCTCCGTTCTTCTATAGTTTTCATAATAAATAACTTTGCAATAAATGTGCCATTCTTTTTTCAAGCGGCGTGCATACTCACTACTTCAAAGAAATGGGGGATCGATATGTCCAAATTAGCGGCGATATGGTCGGAAGAGTTCGAATGGCTGCTAAGCATCATTAATGTCGGTATTCATCTAGTGGACAAAGAGGGAACCACTTTGTTCTTCAATGAGACGATGGCCGAAATTGATGGGCTGGATCGCCGAGATGTCATCGGACAAAGCGTATTCGACCTGTTCCCGTCTCTCACCAATGAAAGCAGCACGCTTATTGGTGTCCTTCGCACCGGCGAAGAAATCGTAGACAAAGTACAAACTTATATGAATATGAAGGGCAAGCAGATTACATCCATTAACAGTACCTATCCTCTACTCAAGGACGGAGAGATTGTCGGAGCTGTAGAGCTGGCGGAGGATATCACCCGAATCGTGCAGCTCAACGACCAAGTACTGGACTTGCGACAACAGCTCTATCAGAGAACAAAAGAAAAGAAAAGCACCAAAAACGATACCCAATATCATTTCAGTGATTTGATTGGTGCAAGCGCTTCGTTCCAGCAGGCGCTCACGCGCGCCAAGCGGGCAGCACGCACACATTCGCCTGTGCTTATCTGCGGTCCCACAGGAACAGGAAAAGAGCTCATTGCCCAAAGCATTCACAATGCGGGCATTCGGCGTGATAAGCCTTTTATTGCACAAAATTGTGCTGCCGTACCCCGCGAATTAATGGAGGGCTTATTGTTCGGTACAACAAAAGGAGCCTTCACCGGCGCTATTGACCGCCCCGGGATTTTTGAACAGGCTGATGGCGGCACGCTTTTTCTTGATGAGATTAACAGTCTTGACATCATGCTTCAGGCTAAGCTTTTGCGCGTGCTGCAGGATGGGCGTGTTCGTCGGGTTGGCGGGGCTGTCGAACAAGAAATCAATGTTCGAATCTTAGCAGCCATGAATATTCGGCCGCATGAAGCATTAAAACATAACATTCTACGATCGGATTTGTTTTTTCGATTAAATGTAGTTAATATCGAGCTTCCCCCACTGCTTGATCGTAAGGATGATATCGCATTATTAACAAACCATTTCATCGATAAATTCAACCAGACATTCGCCATGAAAGTACAAGGTGTAAGCGAAGAAGTAAAAGCGGCCTTCCTCGCGTATACATGGCCGGGAAACATCCGGGAGCTGCGTCATACTATTGAAGCTGCCTTCAACATGCTAGAGGAGAACGAGGAGCAGATCGAAGTACGGCATCTTCCCCTACAGTTCAGCGAAGTACCAGCAGAATATCTATCTTCTGACACCAGTAGATCAACCGTGCCATCGCCAACTGCGTATCCGATTGATCTGCCTGGCTATATCGATCGCATCGAACGGGAGATTCTCTCCGAAGCACTGCAGCATTATGAAGGAAATATTAGCAAAACTGCAGATTCACTTGGCATTAAACGACAGGCCCTTCAATATAAACTCAAAAAATTCAATTTATAGACAAAATTTTTGCAGCAAAAAATTCATGAACCGCCAGTTTTTTTGCAGTAAAAGAGCAAAAAAAGAGAGAGAGCCATCCTCTCTTTTTTTCGTATATCGCGTCATATCAGTATTTTTAGAATTTTTTTATTTTGGCATGCATCTTGCTGTAGTTAAAATGTGACGAGAATACGCTTAGGAGGTACAGCAAATGAGCTTACTAGAAAGAGATCTGAATAATGAAAAGCAAGCGCCAGCAGTAGGTCATGGATGGCATGCAGCTCCTGCAAAAACACGTAACTTTCGCGATATTGAACTTTGGAAAGATGTAACGGATGAACAATGGAATGATTGGCTCTGGCAGCTTACTCATACAATCAAAAGTGTGGAAGATCTGAAGAAAGTCGTAAACCTAACTCCAGAGGAAGAAGAAGGCGTACGAATTTCTACACAGACGATTCCGCTGAATATTACACCATACTATGCTTCTCTTATGGACCCTGATGATCCGCGTTGTCCTGTTCGTATGCAGTCTGTTCCTGTATCGGCAGAGATCATGAAGACAAAATATGACTTAGAAGATCCGCTGCATGAAGATGAGGATTCGCCTGTTCCGGGCTTAACACACCGCTATCCG
The DNA here is from genome assembly GCF_041379945.2 of Aneurinibacillus sp. REN35. Lineage (NCBI taxonomy): Bacteria > Bacillati > Bacillota > Bacilli > Caryophanales > Paenibacillaceae > Aneurinibacillus > Aneurinibacillus baijiui. Next base: position 32,514 of record NZ_JBFTXJ020000013.1, read on the forward strand.
GATCGTGTTCTATTCTTGGTTACAAATCAGTGCTCCATGTACTGCCGCTACTGTACACGCCGCCGCTTCTCCGGCCAAGTAGGCATGGGCGTGCCGAAGAAGCAGCTCGATGCAGCAATTAACTACATCGCTAATGCGCCGGAAGTACGCGATGTGCTTATCTCCGGCGGTGACGGCCTGCTAATTAATGATACCGTGCTTGAATACATTCTTAAAAACCTGCGCGCCATTCCACATGTAGAGATCATCCGCATCGGAACCCGCGCACCAGTCGTATTCCCGCAACGTATTACGGAGAACCTGTGCAACATTTTGAAGAAATACCATCCGGTATGGCTGAATACGCACTTCAATACACCGCTTGAAATCACACCGGAATCAAAGCTTGCCTGTGAAATGCTGGCTAATGTCGGCGTACCTGTAGGAAACCAAGCCGTCATTCTTGCCGGTATTAATGACAGTGTACCAATCATGAAAAAACTGATGCATGAGCTGGTCAAAATCCGTGTACGTCCGTATTACATTTACCAATGTGACTTATCTGAAGGTATCGGACATTTCCGTGCTCCCGTATCAAAGGGTCTTGAGATTATTGAAGGCCTACGCGGACATACATCCGGCTATGCTGTACCAACATTCGTCGTAGATGCTCCTGGAGGCGGCGGAAAAATCTCGTTGCAGCCAAATTATATGATCTCGCAAAGTCCAGACAAGGTTGTTCTTCGCAACTTCGAAGGTGTAATCACCTCCTATCCAGAGCCAAAAAACTATACGCCTGGCCGTGCGGACGCCTACTTCAATGAGCAGTATGGCATCACCGAAGAAGAGGAAGGCGTGGGCATCACCGCAATTATGCGTGATGAGAAGTTCAATCTGGTTCCGGAAGGACTGCGACGCATGAATAAGCGCCAAAACTATCAGCAAGCAGACGACCATGCATCGCTTAAAGACCGCCGCGATAAACGCGACGAGATGAAAGCAAAATTAGCAAAAGCAAAGGACAACAAATAAGCAGCAAGGGGGAACGTTTATGAAATGCATCTGGTGTGAGACTGAGGAAGCGAAAGAAGGCCGACTGGATTGCTACTGGGTAACACCGGACGGAAAAGCCACCGTGCAAATTCAAAGCATCCCTTCTGTGGATTGTCCGAATTGCTACGATAAATTCGTCCCAGAAGATACTTCGCAAAAAATCGAGGACGCACTATACTTAAACGATATTTCCTCTTTAGGTGCGGCATTCACGTATGAGCAGCTCCTACAGGCACCGCGCATCAACTTATTTAATGCCAAATCGCAATAAGAGGAGAGGAATTGATGAAACAACGCGAGCATTCGTCTTCGCATGAATTAAAGCGCACAATGAAAAGCAGACACCTGTTCATGATTTCTTTGGGCGGTGTAATTGGTACAGGATTGTTTCTCGGGTCTGGCTATACGATTAATCAAGCCGGACCCGGAGGCGCAGTCCTCGCCTACTTAACAGGCGGATTGATTATGTATCTGGTGATGCTCTGTCTTGGGGAACTGGCGGTCGCTATGCCGGTTGCCGGCTCCTTTCAAACATATGCCACCAAGTACATCGGACCCGGAGTCGGTTTTACAATCGGCTGGATGTATTGGCTCAACTGGGCGGTTACGGTCGGTGTCGAATTCACCGCTTCAGGACTTCTTATGAAGCGATGGTTTCCCGATTCACCGGTCTGGCTGTGGTGTATTATATTTGCCGGAGTGCTTTTCCTTCTCAATGCACTCTCAGCGCGCAGCTTTGCTGAAACCGAGTTTTGGTTTGCCGGCATCAAAGTAGCAGCGATCCTGTTGTTTATTATTGTAGGTGCAGCAGCTATGTTTGGCTTTGTCAGTCTTAACAGCACAGGACAAGCCCCCGGCTTCTCCAATTTTGTTAATGATGGCGGTCTTTTCCCTAATGGAATGACAGCGGTTCTTCTGACGATGATCGCCGTAGTCTTTGCCTTCCAGGGAACGGAGCTTATCGGGATTGCCGCAGGTGAGAGTGAAGATCCGGAGAAGAATATTCCACGTGCCATTAACACGACAGTATGGCGCACGATTTTCTTCTATATCATTTCGATGATTATTTTAGTCAGTCTCATTCCTTGGCGTCAGGCTGGTGTCGTGGAAAGCCCGTTCGTCATGATTTTCGACAGTGTGGGGATTCCTTATGCCGCCGATATCATGAATTTCGTTATTCTAACCGCTGTTCTATCTGTAGGCAATTCAGGTCTGTACGCATCAACTCGTATGCTCTGGGCAATGTCGCGCAACGGAATGGCAAGCCCGTTTCTTAGCAAGCTTACCAAGCGCCGCGTCCCATTGAATGCTCTTCTTGTAACACTTGCTGTCGCTTGCTTGTCGCTGCTTTCAAGTGTAATTGCTGAGAATACAGTCTATATGTGGCTGCTCTCAATTTCTGGTATGGCGGGTATTATCATCTGGATGTCCGTTGCGGCTTCGCAATTTATGTTCCGCAAGCGCTTTCTTGCTGAAGGCGGACACCTAAAGGACTTAGCATACAAGACTCCGCTATATCCGTTAGTTCCTATCGTTTGCTTCATTGCCTGTACTATCGTATTCATCAGTATGGCCTTTGTCGAGGAGCAGCGAATGGCGCTCATCTGCGGTATTCCATTTATGATTGCATGCTATGCGTATTACCGGATACGGATTCATCCAAAGAAGGAAGCGGAACGGCTTTTCGAAGGGTCAGAATCAAACGAGCCCTCCTCGTTACAAATCGCCAATAAGTAGTGAGAATCGCATCTAAAAATAAAGCACGAGACACGCATCCACCCTGCTGTCTCGTGTTTTTATTTGCGTCCGTACGCATGAAATTCCGTATTTTCTCCAAAATAATAGAAGCTACCTTAACTATGAGAGAAGGAGAATGCGTATGGTCAGCAAGGAACAAAAAAAGAAACTCACTCCCACCCAAATGGAATACCAGACACTCGCACAGGCACACGAACCGGCTCGACCGGTTATGAAGAACGTGCTGCGCGCTTTTTTTGTAGGCGGCTTCGTCTGTCTTATCGGGCAGTTTATCCAGACTTTCTTTATGAACTACTTCCACTTCACCGAGAAAACAGCGGGAAATCCGACTGTCGCTGTTCTAATCTTCATCTCGGTGCTGCTCACCGGTCTTGGGGTCTATGATAAGATCGCTCAGTATGCGGGAGCAGGAACCGCTGTCCCTGTTACCGGATTCGCCAACTCCATTGCGTCTGCCGCTATGGAACACCGCAGCGAAGGTCTTGTACTTGGTGTTGGCGGCAATATGTTCAAACTCGCTGGTTCTGTCATTGTGTTTGGCGTTTTCGCCGCGTTTATTATTGGGCTTGTTAAATGGGCATGGATGGCGATAGGAGGAATGTCGTAATGCTACAGGGACACCAATCATGGGTTTTTCCAAGTAAACCTGTTATTCTATCGTCTGCCGCGGTCGGCGGACCGTTCGAAGCGAAGGGAAATCTAGCGGACGACTTCGATTTACTGTATGGCGATATTTGGCTGCAACAGGATAGTTTTGAAAAAGCGGAGAAAAAAATGCTCGAAGATGCCTGTGATACTGCGATTAAGAAAGCAGGCATCCAAAAAGGCGAAATCAACTTTCTTCTTGCTGGCGACCTGATGAACCAAATCATCTCCAGCAGCTTCTCCGCACGTACTGTCGGCGTTCCATATCTTGGTATTTTCGGAGCCTGCTCCACCTCTATGGAAGGACTGGCTCTTGCCGCTCAACTCATCGACAGCGGCGCTGCTAAGTATGCACTTGCAGGTACATGCAGCCACAATGCAACTGCTGAGAAGCAGTTCCGCTATCCGACAGAATATGGCTCACAAAAACCGCCGACCGCTCAATGGACTGTAACAGGTGCAGGTGCGGCTGTCGTCGGTCCATCCGGTACAGGCCCACGTATTACCGCAGCCACCATCGGCCGCGTCGTCGATATGGGGATTACCGATCCGTTCAATATGGGTGCTGCTATGGCCCCTGCCGCTGTAGATACCATCGAAGCACATTTCCGCGATTTGCAGATTACCGCCGACCATTATGACTTGATCGCAACAGGCGATTTAGGGAAGGTCGGTCATGCGATTGCACGCGATCTCTTAGCAAAACATGGCATAGCTGTTCCGGAAAGCAAACTGACCGATTGCGGCCTGTTGATCTATAACGATGAAACACAAGACGTCCTGGCCGGTGGAAGCGGCTGTGCCTGCTGTGCGACCGTCACCTACGGCCATCTGCTCAAACGACTCCAGGCCGGAGAATGGAAGCGCATCCTCGTTATTGCTACAGGCGCTCTTCTCTCCCCGCTCAGTTTTCAGCAGAACGAGAGCATTCCCTGTGTGGCACACGCAGTTGCCATCGAACAATAACGATAGGAAAAGGAGGCATACGGCATGATTTTTTTCTGGGCTTTCGTCATTGGAGGTCTTATCTGTGTCATCGGCCAATTGCTGATGGATGTCGGAAAGCTAACCCCCGCCCATACCATGTCTACACTCGTCGTAGCAGGAGCCATCCTAGACGGATTCGGATGGTATGAACCGCTCATTACATTCGCCGGGGCAGGCGCAACCGTACCGATTACAAGCTTTGGCAATGCACTGGTACACGGCGCGATGCAGGAGATGCAATCTGATGGTGTTGTAGGGATTATTACCGGTATTTTTGAAGTAACCAGCGCAGGCATTTCAGCCGCCATTATTTTTGGATTTCTTGGCGCTTTGGTGTTTAAACCAAAAGGATAAGCACATACTATCTGCTGTGGAGGTGAAGGTCATGACAGTATCAGCACAGGTGAAACAAGCGCTGGCGAGCTTAAAAAGCGCGCAGGCCAGCTTAGAGACTTTTGCTCTGAGCACACAAAATCAGCAAGCAAAGCAGCTTTTCACCCAAAACGCGCAGCAAACCCAAACCATTATTGATGCGCTCGAACCGCGTATTCAGCAATTGGAACAAGAGGAGCCACAGTACAAAGGCTTCTAAGCACGCAACAGCAGGGTGAGTCATCGGCTCACCCTGCTTACTTTCTAGGGGGGTACATCAAGGTGGATGTTGTAAACATCGCATTACGCGCTTTTTTTGCACTGGTGACCTTATTTATCATCACACGGTTAAGCGGCAAAAAACAGTTAGCACAGCTTACGTTCTTCGAGTACATAGTCGGCATTACGATCGGCGATATTACCGCATTTATCGCCACAGATCTTGAGAATAATCTGCTGCACGGGTATACAAGTCTAATCGTATTTGCCGCAATTCCGTTTCTTATTGATTACCTTTCATTAAAAAGCAAATTCGTACGCGACCTATTCGAAGGAAAAGGCACCATACTAATCAAAGAAGGCAAAGTATTAGAAGACAATATGAAGAAGGAGCATATCAGCACAGACGAGCTGCTTGAACAGCTTCGTCTTAAGGGTGCTTTCAAAGTAGCAGACGTGGAGTTCGCCATGCTTGAGACCAATGGACAGGTAAGTGTCTTACCAAAAAGACAAGCACAACCCGCTACTATCAAGGACCTACAGCTAAACCTACCTAACGAGGAAGAACCGGAAACAGTCATTATGGATGGAAACATTCTGCTTGATTCTTTACGGGCGAGCGGGCATACAGAGCAATGGCTGCATACAGAACTCGAAAAAAGCGGCGTCACACTCGATAACGTATTCATCGGTCAAATTGATTCGCAAGGTCAGCTTTATCTTGACGTCTATAACGATCAGCTGCAAATGCCTACCCCAAGCCAGAATCAGCTTCTGCTCGCCACGCTTAAAAAGTGTCAAGCCGACTTTGAAATGTTCGCTCTTGAGACCAAAGCACCCAGAGCAAAACAAATCTACGGCAAAGCAGCCGAGAAGCTGCAGCAAACTGTCGATCAGGTAAGCCCGTATCTTCGGTAGTATGACAAAGCCTGGAATCCTATACAGACCATAAAAAAGATGGGCAGCTTACTCGGTTGCGAACCTGCGCCCATCTTTTTCACACTTGCGTATATGTTATTTGCTATCGGTACGGTTCCGCCATTGCAACGTTAGCTCATTTTCTTTATCATCCACTATCAATACTGCTCCGTCCATAATCTCCCCGCCAATCAACGCCCTTGCAATCATTGTCTCAAGATGTCGCTGCAAAAAGCGGCGCAGCGGGCGCGCTCCATATACCGGATCATACCCTTCTCTGGCAATATGCTCTTTGGCTGCGTTCGTAAGCTCTAATTCAATGCTGCGTTCTGCTAATCGCTTCTTCAAATCAATCGCAAGCAGCTCAACAATCTGCCCGATTTCAGCAGCAGTCAACGGCTTAAATAGCACAATATCATCCACCCGATTCAAAAACTCCGGGCGGAAATTCAGGGACAACTCATTCATGACCTGTTCACGCGCCGCTTCCTTGATCTCTCCATCTGATGTAATTCCATCAAGCAAAAAGCTTGAACCAATGTTGGACGTCATAATAATAACCGTATTCTTAAAATCAACAGTCCGTCCCTGCGAGTCCGTAATGCGACCATCATCAAGCACTTGAAGCAGTACATTGAATACATCATGGTGCGCTTTCTCGATTTCATCAAACAAGATTACTGAATATGGCTTACGCCGTACCGCTTCAGTAAGCTGGCCGCCTTCTTCGAACCCAACATAGCCCGGAGGCGCACCGATCAGACGGGATACACTGTGCTTCTCCATATACTCACTCATATCAATACGTACAATATTTTCTTCCGTATCAAATAAGGTTTCCGCTAATGTCTTGGCAAGCTCGGTTTTTCCAACACCGGTAGGGCCAAGGAAAATAAACGAACCAATTGGCCGGCGGGGATCTTTAATACCGGCACGCGCGCGAATAATGGCATCTGCTACACTGTTGACCGCTTCCTCCTGCCCGATCACGCGCTGATGCAGAATTCGATCCAGCTTCAGCAATTTTTCTCTTTCACCTTCTACCAGCTTAGCCAGAGGGATACCTGTCCAGCGCGAGATAATACGGGTAATTTCTTCTTCTGTTACCTCTTCACGCAGCAGCGATTCTTCCCCTTTGCGATCGTTCTGCTTCGCTTCTTCCTCCTGCAGTTTCCGCTCCGCTTCCGGCAGTCTGCCATACTTAAGTTCAGCGGCTTTGTTTAAGTCATAGTCACGCTCCGCCTGGGCAATCGCTTGATGAATCGATTCAATCTCCTCGCGCAGCTTCTGAATAGTAGTAAGCGCCTGCTTCTCGCTCTCCCATTGCGCTTTCATGGAAGCTGCGCTTTCCCTCCGCTCCGCAAGCTCCTTCTGCAGCTGCATGAGCCTCTCACGACTCGCCGGATCGGTTTCTTTTTTGAGAGCCGCCTCTTCAATCTCAAGCTGCATCACGCGCCGTGCTACCTCATCAAGTTCCGCGGGCATCGAGTCAATCTCGGTACGAATCATTGCGCATGCTTCATCCACCAGATCAATCGCCTTATCGGGCAAGAAGCGGTCCGTAATATAGCGGTGCGATAATACTGCGGCTGTAACAAGCGCATTGTCATGGATTTTCACACCATGAAATACTTCAAAGCGTTCACGCAGACCGCGCAGAATTGAGACTGTATCTTCAACCGTCGGCTCATCTGCAACCACAGTCTGAAATCTACGCTCTAATGCAGCGTCTTTTTCGATGTATTTACGGTATTCATCCAATGTCGTAGCACCGATACAGTGCAGCTCGCCGCGCGCAAGCATTGGCTTTAAGAGATTGCCTGCATCCATCGCTCCTTCCGTCCGTCCAGCCCCTACAATCGTATGAATCTCATCAATAAAAAGCAGGATTTTCCCTTCACTGCGCTTAATCTCCTGCAGCACCGCTTTTAGGCGTTCCTCAAATTCCCCTCTATATTTGGCACCTGCAATCAAAGCGCCCATATCCAATGCAAAAATATGCTTATCACGCAGGCCTTCCGGCACATCCCCTCGTACAATCCGATGCGCAAGCCCTTCTACAATCGCCGTCTTGCCTACGCCAGGCTCCCCAATCAATACCGGATTATTTTTTGTCTTGCGCGACAAAATCCGGATCACATGACGAATTTCTCCATCGCGTCCGATAACCGGATCAAGCTTATTGCGGCGCGCTTCCTCTACGAGGTCATGGCCATATTTCTCCAACGCCTCATATGTTACTTCAGGCGTTGTGCTGGTAACCCGCTGATTGCCGCGCACTTCATTCATCGCTGCAAGAAATGTCGGCCGCGTAATTCCTTCATTCGTAAGCAGGTTCCGCAACATGTCTATCTTCTGCACCTCATCTATAATGCCAAGAAAAAGATGTTCAACAGAGATGTATTCATCCTGCATCGCCTTCGCTTCATCTTCCGCTTTCAGTAAAATGTTATTTACGCTTGCACTAATGTAAATTTTCCCTGCTTCCCGCCCCGTACCGGATACACGGGGCTTTTGTTCCAACCTTGTTTCGATTTTTTGAAGCAAATTGTCAACCGATGCATTCATTTTGCGAAGCAATCGCGGCAGCAATCCCTCATGCTGCGTCAGCAGTGCCAGCAGCAGGTGTTCCGTCTCTACTTCTGGATTTCCGTATCGCAGGGCTTTCGTCTCCGCCTGCTGGATTGCTTCAAGCGATTTTTGTGTAAAACGGTTCATGTCCATCCTGATTGTGCCTCCTTTTCGATTCGCTTTTCTTTTTCTCAAGCTACTATATAGAACATTCTATATTATACCCTTCTGCTTTAGGGTAAGAGTACATGTATTCTATCTTTGTAGAAAGGGAGGACGTATAATGAGCCTTCAAGCACTCGTCATCAACTGCACATTGAAAAAAAGCCCGGAAGAGTCGAATACAGAAGCTCTTATCCAGGATGTTGTTTCAATTTTTAACGAACAGGAAGATATCAGTACGGAAATCATCCGCGCAGTCGATTACAATATCGCATTCGGTATGTCACCGGATGAAGGCGATGGAGATCAGTGGCCCGATATTTTTGAGAAGGTACGGGCTGCTGATATTTTACTTATTGGTACACCAATCTGGCTGGGTGAGAAGAGCAGTGTAGCAACTCAGGTAATCGAGCGGCTGTATGCATGCAGTTCCATGACCAATGAGAAGGGACAGTATCTATACTATAATAAGGTCGGCGGTGTCATCGTCACAGGAAATGAGGACGGGGCTAAGGAAGCCTCCCGCTCCGTATTGTACGCACTCTCACATATCGGATTTACGCTCCCGCCTAATGTCGATACGTATTGGGTGGGTGAAGCAGGTCCTGGCCCTTCGTATATTGAAGCACATGGGGAACGCAACGATTTCACCCGTCAGCATGGACGCATCATGGCATATAACCTCATGCATTTCGCAAGACTTTTGCGCAATAATCCGATTCCCGCCCAGGGAAATGTGGTAGAGTAAAAGATAACTTATCCTCACATACTACCTATGATGTGAGAGCACACAGGAGGGATAGGATGGATAAGGAAAAGAAAGGCACACCGACTACGCTGAAAGAATTAGAAGAAAAGCGCCACATGCAAAAAGAGCCGCCCAGCACACCGGAGAACAACCGGGAGATGAAGGAGTTAGGTGAACTCAAAGAAGAGATGGTGCAGGATGAACCGTAAATGAATACACATAACGACCTCGCGGGCAGCCCAGCGAGGTCGTTTTTTCGTTTATTTACTATTAACGGCCGTGCAAAGGCTATCAATTCCAAATGTTCCGAATTCTATGCCTGTGCCTGTAATTTCTTTTCGAGTATCAGACAAAATTTTCATTGCATTCTTTTTTGAGATGCAAGCAGTCTTGATTGCCTCTGCCCGTCTTTGATTTACTTTCTGTACAGTTTGTGTTGCAGTCTGATTAAGCTTATTTTGTGTATTTTGCCTAATCTTCGCAAAGGTTTTATACAGGTTTGTGATATTACCGCCGTTACGCTCAAAATAATGAAGCGTTAAGCCGCTTCTATATAATTCTCCATAGTAACGATCCAATGCAAGCCCGCTCCTGTAGACTTCTCCATAGTAACGATCCATCGCAAGTCCGTATCTGTATATCTCTCCGTAATAGCGATCAAAAGAAAGCCCGTATCTATGTATTTCTCCATAGTATCGGTCCATTGCGAGTCCATTTCTATTAATCTCTCCGTAGTATGCATCTGCCGCCCTTGAATCGTATTGCTTCTCCACGATTCGATAATCAGCCCTTGCCTTCTGCATAAGCTGCTGGTAATCGCTCTGAACCAGTGCAGTAAGTTCCCGATAATTTGTCTCTGATTGCTGCTTGTAGCGTTGGTAATCACTCTTGACTTTGGCTGCATATGCCTGATAATCAGCCTTCACCTTTGCAACAGCCCGACTCTTAGCAGATGGAGCTGCCTGTGCGGGTGTGATCAGCAGCGAGCTTTGCAGGACGGCAAAACAAAGAAGAAGCGTACATAAAGCTCCTGCTGTTTTTTTACTTAAAAATCTGTTCACCTACTCCATTCCTCCTTTTCTTACTCCCGTACCAATTGTTAGTATCAAATACCAAAATAATACATACACCTCTTTTTTACACTGTTTACCTATATTTGTATATAGATCGTTAGTTTTACAGTTTTTGTATGATAATACTGAACGTATGTAAAATATGTACGCTCCTTTGTTTTCCACTCTTTTGGACTACATCTTTATAATTAATGAAATTTCAAAGAGTCTTATCTAGTCGATTTTTACCATGGATGAAAGTGTAAATTTTGCAGTTGTCATCTACAAAAAAACAAGATAGATTTGTTAGAGATTAACAAGCAAGGGAATGAATATATTGAGTGCCGTATGTATGTCTGAGATTGAGGATATGAAACATCTATTAATAGAAGTAGCAGAAAAATACGACTTTGATTTTCAGCACCCTGATGTGATTATGGTAAGTCAAGAACTTGACCTTTTAATTATAGAGGCTATGAAGGCATGATAATGATTCAGTCGGGCCTTCATAACCTCTATCGGTAACCACGTATATACAAAGGAACCTTTTTGTTTTATCGTTCTTGCTTCGGGGTAATTATATTACTACCTAGTTGTCTTACATAGGGATTGCATCCCGCTTATGAATCTCCCCTCTTCGCTCCTTCCTTATGGAAGGAGTTTTTTTATCCGCTACTGCATTCCGCCAGCCTGCTCTACAATATGCAATGCCTGATGATGTTTTGCCTCATCCACGACTACCGTCAACAGAATGTCGCGGCCGGTTATATCGTCCTGTCCTCCATCACTCATACCACTTGCACTTACATCCGCTGCCAGAAGTACACCAGCCCCTCGATTCGTAATATCAGCATCCAGCACAGTGCTCGCCAAGGAAGGGAGGTCTCCGCTCAATGTGTTGATCATCTGATCTGTACCCTGCCCAGCATATCTAGAAATGCGATCGATAGACTGATCAATAACGCCAAGCTCGGTTAACCTTCTTGCTGCTTCTTCTGCTTCTTCCGGACTTTTGAAGTAAGCCAATATATTCTTTTCCGCCATGATATATTCCCTCCTTTTACCTTAGTGTTAGAAAAGAAAAGCTTTTTATACAGCCTCCACTGATCACATTTTGCATGTATAAATACTTAATCTTTTTCTATCCTAATACAATACAAACAAGCAAAGGAGACAGCATAATTATGAAAGAGAAAAACAATCCTGAACTGGAAATACTGGGAACACATCAAGCTGCTTTAACCGATTCCTTTGAAACCATCGAAACAGCACAGCCACAGCATATTGATCCTCCCAAAACAGGCCCTGGTGTCTATGACGGGCGGCGCATAAACGAAGAGAAGTCGTAATACTGCGTTGATTACGAAAAAAGGAGCCGCCCATACATACAGTAGGGAAGCTCCTTTTTTGTTCAATCCTCATCCCCCTCTCTACTTCTCCTCCTCTTTATCTGCTATGATATTAGTTGTTAAATTCAATATGAGGGTGATTTCCTTGACCACTGAGATAAAAGAAGACGAGAGTTATGATCTAACCATTGTGTATGACTATAAAGAACACCCAGATGTTGTTAGCGGGCGTTGCGATCATTGTGGCACTGCCCATTTTAAAAGTTCTGTGAAGGACACCATTTTTATTAGAGAATGCAGAAAGTGCGGCATGAAAAAAAGTATTTAGCCCTAGAAACTGCAAAAATCGGGGCATGAACCATTGCTGCTATTATTTGTAGACGTATAAAATTATGCAGAGGGGCAGCCATACAATGGAAAACAACGGCCTTATCGAACATAAAGTTGGAAACTCAACCTTCGGATGGGATACTGAAAAGGGAAAATTTTATTTTGATGGTGCAGAATGTGTTCTATTCTGGATCGATTCCGCTTTTAAAATGTTGATGGATGCGATTGAGGAAATATCAGGTCATGATTCGGCTGTATTAGTTCTCGAAACAGCAGGCTATCGTATGGGGGAAGTCGTGGCTAGCTATTACTCACGCATCGGTGACATCGCACAAGTACTGAATGATCTGCCTGTCATTTACGGTTCAGCCGGCTGGGGGAAAATCGAGATTCCTTACTATAGCTTACAAGAAAAAAAAGCAGTGGTAAGGCTAAGGGATAGTTGGGAATATGTCATTAATAAAGAACAGCAAAAAGCACGGGCCGGCTCTTTTTTACCCGGACACTGGGCAGGCACCTTTACCGGCTTATTTAAGGAAAATATGTGGTATCGGATTACCAAAAGTCAAATTTCCGGTGATGACTATGATGAATTCGAATTCTTCGCCTCCCCCATCACGCCAAATCAAAACATCCACGATCTTATTCGTCAAAATGAAAAACAAAAAATTAATGTCTTAGAGAAAATAGTGGCCGAGCGCACCAAGGAATTGGAAATACTGGTTCAAGATTTGGCTGTGCCTGTCATTCCGGTTTTGGAAAACATTATCGTTATCCCTCTTATGGCTAAATATGATGCCAAACGTGCCGAAGAACTGATGGAAAAAGCGCTCTACGGGATTAAACAATACGAGGCAAAGTACTTATTGCTTGATTTAACCGGCTTAAAGCATGTAGATGACTATACCGTTCAGCTTTTACATAAGTTAGTACAAGCTACAAGATTGCTGGGCAGCACCTGTATTCTCGTCGGCATTTCTGCCTCTTTAAGCCAACATATTATCCAGGCCAACTATAACGTCGATGATATTGTGACATTCTCTACCCTGCAAAACGGTATCTACTATGCTCTAGCCCAAGAGGATATGCATATTCTAAGCAAGAAATAAGATCAATATCTTTAGCACCGTACATCTCAAAAGGAAGACTGGGCATAATCGCCGGGTCTTCTTTAACTCGCTCTCTTTTCTTTTACTGGTCGCATGGCTAACACATTCTCAGCAGAGAAATATCGTGTTGCCTTTCGTGTAAAGCAGTACGCCCGGACTCTTCCGTTCTTTACGGACAGCAGCCGGATCTTTCTCTGACTCAACTCTCCGTTTCGGTCTACATAGATAATCTCCACTGTTTTTCCTAGATGCGTGAAAAAGTTCATCACTCACATCGCCTCTTCTCGATGAATGTTCCCATAACCGCTCCGCTGTACATACTCTGGCTTACGATTTCCTTTCCGCCAGTAACCTTTTACAATAAGATCATTTGTTCTTGTTTTATATTATAACAGAACACTAGTTCCTATTCAATTAGGAGGAGAGAAAACAATATTAATTCATGTTAGTTTTGCTGATAAGCCAGAAGAGGCCGAATGAAAGGGTACTATTCTTTTTCCTTACTTTTTGGCTAATCAACACTTACACCTTGATAGGTTTTAATTTATACATTCCTACCAACATACAAATGACACTTATCGCCCATAATACGCCTGCTGTTGCTATTTTTGAAGAGGTATTCTCAGATAACATAGTATGATTTGAGCTATTTATAACTGATAACCATAAGGCGATACTCAATGACAGAAAAAGTTATGCCTCCGCTGCTACTTAATAAATAAAAGTATATAGCTGGTGAAAACTACAGTTGTGAAATCATCGTCCCAATGTATTTTCTCTAATCGCATCCTTCTCTATCTTTCCATATAAAAAAACCCGAATAAGGGACTTTTTTCAAAGCGTCCATCATCCAGGTTATAGTTCAATCTAAAGAACATTCCTTTTTATTGAGCTTGAGTGTTTGTTTTCTTTGCAGTATTTCCTTCTTCGTAAATAACTACCGCTTTCGTTTCAGGTTCATATTGTACATTCGCGCCAAAGGCCTCGCTAATAAAACGAACAGGAACCAGGGTTCGTCCGTTAACTATTTCAGCTGGAACATCAAGCGTAACTTTCTGATTGTTCACATGTGCAGTCGTATTTCCCAAACGAAGTTTTATTTCCACTCCATTTTTTGTAACCGTGACAGATTGCTCCTCCGCATTCCACACTACGGTTGCATCCAAGGATTCAGAAATAGCTCGGAACGGAATCAACGTACGTCCTTCCTTAATTACAGGAGGCACATCAACCGTTAGTTGTTCACCGTTAACGAAAGCACGCATTCCCGTTTCACCGATTTTCCCGTACATTTTACCTAACTTCTTATAGGATTCTAAGTTCCTGATATTTTCTTTAACTACTTCCTTTTGAATGGCTATCGCTTCGTTAATTTCGCCTGATTCTTCATAAACATCCGCTAGCTCTTCAAGATATTCTTCAATATTTTCTAGTGATTCTTTCTGTTTTTTAATCTGTTCTCTCAAAGTTTGTATATTCTTTTTAAACTCTTCTTTAGATTGATTACCAAAACCTTTTGAAGATTGATCCTTCAGTTCTTGTAAAGATTTTTTCAATTCTTTCTCTAGTGTATTTTTGTGATCGTCTTTGTCGTCATCATCTTTGTCGTCATCATCTTTGTCGTCGTCTTTGTCATCATCATCAACTTCATCTTTATCATATCGCTGGTAGTCCTTACCTTTTTCACTTTGACTTTTCGGGCTGCTGCTTTCATTAGCTAAGGCCTGTGATGCATCTAATACGAAAGGTGACGCACTTAACGCAAAAACTAAAGATAGTGACACAATTTCTTTCTTCATTACGATTCCCCTCTCCATAATAAAAAGCTTATTCGATTGCCGAATAAGCCTATGCTGTCATATAGGTATCCGGTAACTGGCTGGCATCGTCTGAGACATTAGCCCCTGTAGCTTTGCGTCCCCATCTTTCAATGGGTTTGCCTTTATCGAATGAAGTTATTTTTCAAAATAATACTATGTTTTTACATTTTTTTCACAGGCAAAAAGTAATGAATCATTTGTCTATTTGTTCATTTTTTTACTTTGCTTTAAATCGCACGTCTCCACACTAGAAGCATACGCTGTACATCTCAAATCTAATCGGTATACAGAAAACAAAGATAAAACCCGGCACTCAGCCGGGTCTCTTTTTTCTTTTACTGACCACCTCTTACTAACAAATAAGATTTGACTCTTTTATATAAAGGAAATGGCACATTTCAGTTATAGGTCATCAGATTTTGCATCTGTAGCAATTAAGAATACAAGACTTTTTTGATTGCTGGATTTCACAGTTGTTATATGTGCCGCCATCAAAATGTCTCCAATTTTCTCAAAACCATACTGTGATATGAGTAACTCACTGATTTTTTTGTTTATATCATCCCCTCCAACTCCCAGAGCAGAAGCTACGATTTTTGCTCCTTTAATGGCCTCTTCGATTGTTTTATCTGTTAATTCACCTGAAAAGTATGTACCAACGCCTATGATTGATACTTTATTTTTCTTATTAGGGATAATAACAAATTTTTGTTTCGTATTTATTGCTAAGGAATAGGAACCGAATTTTCCTTCCTCATCATTTTTTAATGGTTCCGTTTCCATTCTCCAGCGCTGATCTTAGGAAATGCATTCTTTTCCTTGTAATGTGACGATGGATCAGAAAGTCTTTTTTTAATTTCATCTACCGAATATTTAAACCCTGCTTGATGTAATGTAGTCTCGCTAACTGAAACTGGTTTTCCTTGTTCTTGGGCATGTACAACATCTTTTGGATTGAAGCTAGTAAAAATAATCATGCATACTACTAGGCTAAATAAGTACACGTATTTTTTCATATTATTCCTCCTTACAAGCATACTTGATAGTCTGATTATTTTTACTATATTTTACACCAAATACTTACAATTAATGTAATTTTCCCAGAATAAAAAGCCCTCTCATCTAAAATTTCCTACATATGGTATAATACTTTCGTTACTTAATTTGATATGGTTTCTCAACGATGGACGGCTCACTCCCTGTAAGAAAGGGGGTAAGCTTATGACGGTATTCGAAGCACTGATACTATAAAGTCGAGATCAATTTGGGGAACATCCGAAAATTGTTTCCGAGCGCCCTTAAAAAATCGCTTTAGTATACTAAAGGCGGTCAAAATGTGGTCAAACGGGGCTTTTCAACAATGTTTACCCAACAAAAAAACAAAAAACCCCTTGTATCTCAAGGGATTTTAAACACGTACCTCTTCGCACTGGGAGCATACGCCGTAAATCTCAAATTTATGCCCGGTAATCGTAAAGTCGTCCGGCTCGCCGAACATCTCATCTAGTGGACACGACGTAATATGACGCGTCTTGCCACAAGATAGGCAGATCAAATGATGATGGTGATCGCCTGTCGAGCAGCGAAAACGATACTTCCGCTCGCCGCCAAGCTCTGTTACTTCAAGAATGTCCAGTTCGGTAAACAATGTCAGGTTCCGGTACACCGTATCAAAGCTCAACGCCGGGTATTCTGTCTGCATGTAGGCCAGAATATCCCGGGCTGACAAGTACCGCTTCTCTTTGGCGAAAATGCGAATGATCTCTTCGCGCTTTCCTGTATATTTATATCCTTGTTCTTTGAGCATCTGCAATGCTTGTTCTACGGTCATCATTTCCACCGCCTTCTTAATTCAATGAATCACGTACCCGCTTGCCAATCAGCACACATATAAGCAGAAAAACAGCAACCAGCACAATCGTTCCGCCTGAAGCCAAATCAAACGTATAAGCAATCATAAGGCCGCTCAGTACGGAGATCTCTCCGAAAATAATAGCATATACAAACGTTTGTCGAAAACTGTTGGCCAACTGAAGAGCGGCTGCAACCGGCAGTGTAATAAGAGCTGACACCAGCAGAATCCCAACGACCTGCATCGAGATGCTGATGACAAGCGCGACGAGTACGCTGAAAACGACATTAATCAAGTTGCGCGGTACACCGGAGATACGGGCGCCTTCCTCATCAAATGACAAATATAATAGCTCTTTATAGAACACCCATACAATCCCGATCACCAACAAACTCGCGACAATAACACGCCATAAGTCTTCTTCTGTGACCGACAGCAGACTGCCGAACAAGTACCCGAATAAATCAACGTTAAAGCCATTTGCCAAACTGATTAATACAACCCCAAGGCCGATTCCCGCAGAGAGAATAATCGGAATGGCCAGTTCTTGATAAAATTTGTATGCCTGTCGCAGCTTATCCACCATGAATGCGCCACCGACCGAGAATACCATGCCGGTATAGATCGGACTCACACTTTGGAAAAACGGTATATACTGCGAGAGTAGAAGGCCTGCCGCTACACCCGACAGCGTAATGTGTGACAGCGCATCGGCAATCAAGGACATTCGCCGCACCACCAAAAACACACCAATCAACGGCGCGACAAAACCAATAATCACCCCCGAAAGCAGGGCGTGCTGCATAAATGTATAATTCATAATCGCTTCTATCATCGTCTACGTAAATCCCTTCTAATGGTCATGATGAAGAATATGTACATCATGGCCGTATGACTTAAGCAAAAGCTCCGGACGTAGCCGCTCAAACTCCTCTGCTCGCCCATGAAAATGAAGCCTATGATTTAAACAGGCAATGGAATGCATCTTCGTACTGACTGCTCCCAAATCGTGAGAAACAAGAATGATTGAGATACGACGCTCTTCATTCAGTTTCTTCAATAATTCATAAAACTGCGCTTCCGATTGCGCATCTACCCCAACAGTCGGCTCGTCTAAAATCAATACATCCGGATCGCTGACAAGCGCGCGTGCGATAAATACCCGCTGCTGCTGTCCTCCGGAGAGACGCCCGATATTCTGATTTTCAAACGCATCCATCCCCACCGTCGCAATCGCTTCCTTCACTCTCTCCTTATCCTTCTTACCAGGACGGCGGAATAAGCCAATCTTCGAGGTCAGTCCCATCATGACCACTTCAAAGACCGTAGCAGGAAAGCCGGTATTAAAGCTGTTCGCCTTCTGTGATACATAACCGATACGCGGCCATTGCATAAACTTGTGCAGCGGCTTTCCAAACCAGTTGACCTGCCCTTTCTGTGCAGGAAGCGCGCCAAGAATGATTTTAAGCAAAGTAGACTTGCCAGATCCGTTCGGTCCAACAAGCCCCATCATCTCACCTTGGTGCAACTGAAAGGAAATATCTTCGAGGACATGCTTATTCCCATAGCGATGGGAGACATGCTGTACATCTAAAATGATGTCGCTCATTGTACTTCTAGCACCTTCTTCAATGTAGTTAGATTTTCCTTCATCATATCCAGATACGTCTTACCTGCGCCAAACTGCTCCTTCGTCAGGTTCTCTAACGTATACAGTGTAACTGCTTGTGCACCCGTCTCACGCTGTACGGTCTTGGCAACCTTATTTTCTACAAGACCTTCGAATGCTACGTAGTTAATAGTATGCTCTTTTGCCGTTTCAATCAATTGCTGCAGTTGCTGCTGTGTCGGTTCCTGAGAAGGAGAAATACCTGATACGGCGATCTGCTCCAAACCATAACGTTCAGCCAAATACGTAAATGCTTGGTGAGAGACAATGAATTCTTTCTTCTTCGCTTTTGCTACCGCGTCTGTATACTCCTGATCCAACGCATCCAACTGCTGCGTCAGCTTATTATAATTGGCTTCATAATCGGCCTTATGCGCCGGGTCTACCTCCACTAGAGCCGTTTTGATATTACCTGCTTGCTGCTTAGCAAGCTGCGGGTTCAGCCAGACATGAGGATCGTAGCCGCCGTGGCTATGCTGCTCTTCAACCTCTGGGGCTTCCCCTTCATGCCCATGATCATCGTGTCCTTTTGCTTCGACCAGCTTCACACCCTGGCTCGCATCCACGGCCTTTGTTTTTTGTGGATCAAGATTTTTGGTCATGTTATCAATCCATGCTTCATAGCCGGCTCCGTTATAGATGAACAGCTTGGCTTCATTCACTTTTCCAATATCTTTAGCGGAAGGTTCATAATCATGCGCTTCTGCACCGGCTGGCAGCAGACTGTTCACATCAACATGCTCACCGCCAATCGCGCGTGCAAAATCATATAAAGGAAATAATGTAGTATAAATCTGCAGCTTCCCGCCTGCCGCATTTTCTGTCTGTTGTTCCGTCTGCCCGCAGCCGGCCAAGAATACGGAAAGTGCAATGCTTAGCGTCAACATTGCATATATGATTCTGTGGTATCCCTTCACTCTCTTTCCCCCATCCTGCAAATAAGATCGTTTCCGATTTGTCCGAAAATCAGTATAACGGAATGATCCCGATTTGTAAACAGGGAAAACACTGTGAGCCTTTGACTTACTCTCTCCCCTGCTGTTCATGAGTGGAAAAAGCGTAGGCGGCGAGTTCTCTGTATCGTTCATGCTCCGTAAGCAGCTGTTCATGCGTGCCGCTTCCTGTCACCCGTCCCTGCTCCAATACAATGATGCGATCCGCATGCCTGACGGTAGAGAGACGATGTGCGATCACAAGCGTAGTCCGTCCCTGCATCAGCTGGTTCAGCGCCTGCTGAACAGCCATTTCCGATGCGCTGTCCAAATTCGATGTCGCTTCATCCAGCATCAAAATATTCGGATTGCGCAAAATCGCCCGCGCAATGGCAAGGCGCTGGCGCTGTCCGCCCGATAGCTTAATGCCCCGCTCGCCAATATCCGTATCGTATCCATCGGGCAGCTCCTGAATAAAATCGGCGGCAAAGGCCTGGCGTGCAGCATGCTCCATCTCCTCCTGCTCTACGTCGCGCTCCATCCCATAGCAAATGTTTTCCCTGACCGTTCCGGCGATCAGCGGACTTTCTTGGGAGACATAGCCGATCTGATCGCGCCACGAGGCCAGCGTATAGTCATCGATGCGCTCTTCCCCCAGATAGATAGCACCGGATGTCGGCTCATAAAACCGTTCCAGCAGAGCGAACAGCGTTGTTTTGCCGCTTCCGCTCGGTCCTACAATCGCGGTCATGGAGCCGGGCTCAACCGTAAACGATACGTCATGCAGTACCCTCTCTCCCTGTCTATAGCCAAAGCTTACATGCTCAATGCGGATCGGCTGGCGGGGGTTTTCCACGCGGCGCTTGTCCTGCGTATCCTCCTCTTCGTGCTGCAATAAAGCAATCACTCGCTCTGTTGCTCCCATAGCCTTCTGCATGCTCGTGAAAAAACGGGCCAAGGAGCTAAAGGGAAGAATGATCTGGAATAAATACAGCAAAAATGCCACCAACTCACCCGCTGTCAGCGCGCCTGTGGATACCCGTACGCCTCCATATCCGACGACCAGCACCAGCACGCCCATTAACACGAGTGTCATGAGCGGCGCGAGAATCGCATGAATTTTTGCCTCCTTCATACTGTATGCAAACAGGGTGGCGATACGTTTCTGTCCGCTGCCTGCTTCCACCGCTTCCGCACCGGACAGCTTGACGAGACGAATCTCGGCAAGCACCTGTGTCAGAAGTGAAGAGAATGTCGCCGTCTCATCCTGCAGATTTTTTGATACGGTATACATTTTCTTTCCCATTGGACGAATGATCAAGCTGACGATCGGAATAACAAGCAGAAGCACCAGTGTCATCTGCCAGTCGAGATAGAACAGAATGCCGATCGCTCCGATAATCGAAACAATGCTGGAGAAAAATGAAATCAGGTGGTTGGCGATCAAATCCTTGATTACCCCGGTGTCATTGACAATCCGGCTCATCGTGTCGCCTGTCCGGGTGTGGTCAAAGTAGGTGATCGGGAGGCGCAGCACCTTCTTCCATAATTGAGTGCGCATATTGGCTACCACCGTTTGTCCGACATAGGATAGCATATACAGCGACAGGCCGGAAGCAAGCGCCTGGACAATAAATGCGCCGATTAGCAGCGGAAGGATCGGGCTGCTCCAGCTTAACTGGCTGAGACCATCTACCAGATTCTTCGTAACGAATGGAACCACCAGACCGGCCGCGGTTTCAACCAAGCTGATCAGCAATGCAAATCCGATCAGCCATTTCGGTGGGTTGCTTCTCTGCAGCAGTGTCCAGAATGCCCGCCAGTCGATGGCCGGGGGATGTTGCTGTTCCGTTTCCTCCATGATAGCTCCCTCCCTTCTTTCTTCATACTCATTCGTGTATACGCACAATCTCCTATCATGACATCACTTTCTCCATGAAAAAACCAGTCCGAATGTGTTGGACTGGCCGGTTCGTACGTGCAGGCCGATTAGTCGTGCCATTTCACAATATCATCAAAGGGCAGAAAGCTCCGCTCGCCAGGCTGTTCATCCGGCTCGCCAAACGGCATCTGCGCCACAAGACTCCAATCGTTTGGGATGTCCCATTTCCGCTTTACTTCTTCATCTATCAGCGGATTATAATGCTGTAGAGATGCACCTATGCCTTCCGCTGCAAAGGAAAGCCAGACCGCGTACTGAAGAATTCCGCTCCCCTGTTCAGACCAATTAGCGAAATGCTGCTTATAAAGCGGTGCTTGTTGCTCCAGATGACGTACGGTTTCTTGATTCTCAAAGAACAAAATGGTGCCTACACCCTCTCGAAAGCCCTGCAGCTTATCTTCGGTAGGCTTGAAATCTTCGGCAGCGATATTGGGGCGTAGTGTTTCTTTGACGATGTCCCAGAATTCCTCATGATGATTTTCTAAGAGTACGGTCATGCGACCGCTCTGCATATTGAATGCACTCGGAGCATGCAGGGACAGCTTTAGGATATTCTCTATCTTGTCTTTCGTAATGCGTTCATTTTTTTTCACTTTGCGAATGGAGCGCCGTTCTTTGATAGCATCCTGCAGACTTTTCGCTTCAACTGACATACATACCAATCCTTCCTTTTTGTAAGTAGGTATCCTTTATAATGTGCCTCACATACTTTTACCAATATACAAAACAGCATAAACAATAGCTTGTATGCTCAGGGTGCAGACAGAAAAGAAGCACGCGGCGAGCGTGCTTCGATTGTACGCTATAGCAGGGCTTACGAACGGACGATGCCCTCTTTTAGAAGATACAGCGCGTTCTTTACTTTTCCGAACTCCGAAGCATGCGGCCGATCTCCATCATCTTTATAGCCATAATCCACCATGCGGTTTCGATTCAGGCACAGCTTCGTAAGCTCCGGCTTGAATAAGTCAAAGAGCGCAAAGCGCTCGGCAAGCTGCGGAAACTTCTTCTGATAGGCCAGAATCTCATCAGCGAGTTGACCCCAGAATTTCTTTTCATCCATAAGCGCGTGATTGACCATAAGATTAGAGAGATAGCGCAGGTGACAAATGAACAGCCCCGTAAAAATGAACTGTGTCAGCCCCTCTGGCGGCTCACTGCGCAGCACGGCTTTGAGATCATCGGTTAGACCCGCAAGCTCGGGCAGCGGCTGATCACTAATGTTCACATCATCAACAAAATCTTTGATTGCTAAACGGTGTGGTGCATACTCCTTTAACACAAGTATCGTATTCTGCCCGTGTGGGGAAAATACGGTTCCATATTGGTATAAGTAATGCAGTAGAGGCGGCAGCACCACAGAGAAGAATTGCTGCATCCACTGCTCCGCAGATAAGCCGGAGCGCTCTATTAAGCTTTGTACGAACGGTTTACCATTCTTATCCGTATGCAGAAGCGCCGCCAGGGTAATCGGATGCTCTCCTTCTTCAAGATACGTATAGATGCTCTCCCGCCAGATTACACCCAGCATCTCCAAATATTGATAGGGCGCATTCTCAAGCTTTGCATAATTATGGTGGTCGCAATTGATGCTCGCAATCTCACCCGGCAGAATTACTCGACATTCATCCCGCAGAAACGAATCGTGATCCTGGATGCCTTTAATGTATTGCGTAATTTTCGGTGCGATCAAGGTTCGCTCCGCCGGCAGCCCCCGATATACTAGCGTATTCAAAATACTCATTGGCAGCTTCACATGGTGCTTCGCCTTATGTGTCATGTTGACAAAGGTACGAATGGATTGCTGCGGCAGGTACCAATCCGGTCCATCCCCTAATGGAATGATGCTTCCATAAGCCAGATCCTCGGCAAAATTTTGGATCAGCACATTTTTCCACTGCCATTCATGGACAGGCATAAAGTAATAATCTGCCGCCTCATATCCTTTTTCCTCAATAAAGGAAACAAAACGCTTCTTCGTTTCGTCATCAAGTTCATGCGCGAGCAATCCCTCCACATCCAACCCCTCAACGGATTGGAAAGTAGCTCGTTCTTTATGTACGGCAATCCATGATAGCTGTACTTCCTTTTGCTGCTCCGGCGCAAATGCTAGATAATCGTCGTATCCAAATCCGATTCTTCCTTTGTTGTAGGTAATCCATGGATGGCCGCTCATCTCCCCTTCAAGCAATGCATAGTCGAGATCAACTAATTCATCCGATGTTTTAGCGTCTTTGGCCATGATATGAACATCGGCAAGCAGCGTATGATTCAGTTCTTTGATGAGATGCCCTGCCGTCTCCGCAGACATACCGATGAGCGGTTGAATATCGAGCAGGAATTCGATTGCACTCTGCGCTTCGCTCCACTCTCCCTGCCGCAGGACTTCAATCGAATCATTGCATACATCATAACTATCAAATAACCGTTCCGCTGCACGGAATCTGTAGCTTTTAGTGTCAGATATGCGCACTTCGTATTGATTGCCTTCATCCTTTTGATCCACTAATTCCGGCACAAGCATATCCTCATACATATACTCGGCAAGCATCTTTGCTAATAGCTCCCGGTTTGCTTTTCTCCATGCGGCTTCCTTTACTATCCTTTGCGTTTCATGTATATATAACATCGTTGCCCTCCTTTAGTTTTAAATTTTGTGCACAGTCCTTTTTCTGTAGCTGGTTATTGTAACAACGAAAAGATGCACCACAAATATGACACCCGCCGCGATAAACGGAGAGACAATCGAATAGTCTTCTACAAGCGCAAGCGCACTTAATGGTGCCAGCAGCAATCCGATGTTCTGAAAAGAGGATAAAACGCTGTAATCAGAATGAACATTGCGGCTCCGCTCAAACAAGTACATATCCAGACTTGCTTGGCATACAGCTAACGTAAAGCCGAATAGGCACCTTGCCAGTATAAGCACCCAAAGATTTGAAGCCACGCCTTGCAGAACCAAGCTGATAAGAAGAAGCAGACCCGACATTTTATATAACGATAAGATTCTCTGCGAACTGCACTTTTTCATGACCGGCAATGCCGCAACCGCCATCAGACTTGGGATCAAGAACAGCAGACTGCTGCCAATGATAGTCGTATGGTATGTCTCTTCTGTGAACACCGTAAAGAAGGGACGGATGATATTTACCGCATAATGCAGCGTAAAGATAAGCAAAGCCATTTTCGCCAAAAACCGAATATCGACCCGATTCTTTAGCATCGTATCCGCTTCTGCAGGTATAGAATTGTCTATTATCGCTACTCTGCGCAACACGAAGAAACAGACTGCCGCCTGCAGGAAATCAAGCAAGGCGATCCACCAAAACACCTGCAGCGGATTTGCAAGGCCGATTACCCAGCCGCTCATCACAGTAGCGGCAATGATCGCCGTCTGAATCACCGCATGATACACTCCCGTCACATTCTTCTTCTCTTGTCCTGCAGCCTGAATCATAATTGTATACAGCAGAAGATAACTGCTTTTAAAAATCAGCAACAAAACAGAAAAAGCCAGAAACTGATAGGCATTAGCAGACAGAGCCATAAGCACGCAAGAAATAGCGGTCCCAACCTGTCCTATCAGTAACAACCACCTGCTGTCCACCTTTCTAGACACAAGCCCCCAGATAGGAGAAGCGATGACGACTGTCAATCTGCAGGCAAAAATATAAAATCCGGTAAACCCAAAATCCTCTACGCCGAATACCTTCCGAAAAAACTGCGGATAAAAAGGAGACAGAAGCACCTCCGTAAACATAAACAAAAACACGCAAGTGAATAGGACAGGAAAAACTATGCGTTGATGAGTGCGCATTCCTTCGCTAACCCGAACGTCTGGAAGACGTTACGTTGATGAATCGGATATACCTCTCTCCCCGCCAGAGTGTTGATAATAACAGCATTTCGATACGCCCCCAGTCCAAGGTCGGGTGCGCCCACACCATGGGTATGCAATTCACCGTTTTGTACGAAGATTTCACTTGGTGTATCGATTCGCCTCTTCATTTTGTAATCTCTCGTCACTCTGTACCGCCCCTTCTCATCCCACTCAATCAAGTGGGCAATGTCTGAAAGAAAGCTTGGCACTGTCGGTGTATATCCTGTTCCTAGAATGACAATCTCCGAATCGTGATCAAACATCTCCTCCTTCACCCACTGCGTGCAGCGCAGCGTCCACCCATCAGTACGCCTGTCTATGTCGCCTACCTCTGTCATGGATTGAAGGCGGATCGCAGGTGTTTCGTTTGCGATGGAACGGTGGTACAACAGGTCATAAATCTCGCCAATCGTTTCTGCGCTAATGCCTTTATAGAGCAGATCCTGCTGCGGAAGCAGCGCATCCTTCTTGCTCTGAGATAAGCTGTAGAAGAAATCAATATAATCCGGAGAGAAGTATTCCAGCCCTAGCTTCGAATATTCCATTGGGAAGAAACCCTTCGATCTTGTAAACCAGCTCAATTCAAAATTGTGATCGGCCTGCTCTTTTGCCAAATCATAAAAAATCTCGGCCGCGCTTTGCCCCGATCCGATGACCGTGATGGATTTGGCTTGTAGAGCGCGATTCTTTTGGCTCAAATACTGAGAGGAATGAAAGAGCGTATCCCCTATCTTACTCTGCAAACCCTCCGGGACGGCAGGGCTTGTTCCGATGCCGAGCACCAGATGTCTACTGACGAAGCTTGAGGTTGATTGTGTCCGCATGTCTCGTACATGTACCTCATAAAGCGCCTCGCCACCTGCTTCAATTGGTGTCACCTTTATCACTTCTTTTCCGAAGCGGCAGGAAGCAAGCTGTTCGGCTGTCCATCGACAATAATGATTGTATTCCTGTCTTGGAACTTTGAACTTCTCTAGAAAATAGTAATGATACAGTCTGTTGTGACGCTGCAAATAATGAAGAAAACTGTATTTACTCGTTACATCCGCCATGCTGACAAGGTCAGCCAGAAACGGGACCTGCAGCGTAGTACCCTCGATAAGCATGCCCGGATGCCAATCAAATGCCTCCTTCTTCTCAAAGAACAGAGCATCAATCTCAGGTACTTTATCGAGCAAAGCGGCCAATCCCAAGTTAAACGGACCGATACCAATCCCAATTATATCTACTACTCTATCAGGCTCTCTGCTTGTCACTGACATGCTGCCACTTCCTTTCAAAATTCTCCCGATGACAAAACATAAGCAGTCCGGTTTTGTCGGGAAGCTCTACCGGCTTTACAGGCTCAAATCCGCATGTTTCAAATACATGAATCATTTTTTCGTTACGGATATCAGGTTCTGCGATTACTTTTTTTGTCCGTAACGTCGTGAATTGAAACCGAACCATCGCACGCAGCAGCGGAAGAGCATAGCCCCGTCCTAAAAATTCCGGTTCGCCGATTAATAGATGAATGCCCTGATCATACGGTTCATGCGCATAACACGTCTCTATTACGTCTCCCTTCACCCAATACGACTCCCAATAACTCATCGCAACACCCTCAATGAAGCCTAGATACAGCGTCTGATGCGGATCATTCAACGCTTTGTGCAGGTGCTCACTGAACCGATCAAGCGGCATATTAAGGTTCCAGAACGGAATCACATGCGCCTGCTGCATCCAGCGATGAATAAGAGGTAGGTCCTGTTCATACTGTACTTGCGCAAAAGAAATAGACTGCCCAATTTCTTCATCGAACTGCACGTACCTACTTTTCATGCATAACACCAACCTTCTGCAGCAAAGGATTTTGAACGAACGTATATACAGACTGCGATTCAAGCGAACCTACCAACTCATCCATATCATGAAACCTTGTCAGAAGATTCGCTTTGCACGGCAGCTTCTCCTCATGCAGTAAGCTGTGCAGCAGGGTAGAGGCATCTCCATTTTGCTGGTTATGATGCATAAGCCTTTCTTTTAATGCGTCAAGCAGCTTCTCTTCGTTAATCAATCCCGCTGTGCCAAAACCATTTATCAGTCCAAATAAATGATTAAAGAAGAAATAATAGCGCAGCCGCTCTTCTGCTACGTCATCAGCACAAATGGTACTGCTCTTTTGATTCAATCCCGGCAATAATTCGGCCAGCCTATCCGCTTTCGATTCACAGTAATAATAGCCCTGGTTATCCCGATAATAGAATCTATCCGGATAGCCGTCTTTTAGCGTGATAATGGAATTCTGCTGATGCGCTTCTAGTGCAATCGCATATTCTTCGTACAGCCAGAGGATCGGATCAAGCGTAACGGACAAGTATTTTTCAAACCACGCTAGGCTTACTTCTTCTGTCGTTCGTCCTTCTCTTGCGGCAATATTTTTAACAATGGAGCCTAACCGGGAGTCTCCTCCATAGGCATGATCTTGAACTAACCCTGCAATCAAGCTTGCATTTTCCGTATTTTCATAGAATGGATTCTCCCGTATTACTACTTCGAATCCCGATTCTTCTCCCTCTAGGTCAAGATTGACATAAGCAGGATCTTGAATGATGCGGAAGTTCTTGTGTACCTCCTCCATTCGACTGCCAATTTCAGTTCCGAGGAGACGTGAGACTTCTACACCCCGGTCGAGTTCCTTGCGCTTATTTATCCGCAGGGAGTTGGTAATTTTAATCGGGATGGAGAACTTATACATATATCTCGCATGATTGCCGTATACCGTACGCATGGAAGACGTTGCCGTAAACGGGCTGCCTACCGGACCAAGATATTCAAGCATTCCCTTGGTCAAGAGTTCTTGTACATCCTCTCTCTCAAGTACTATGCTCACTTGAAGAGGATGCACTGGAAGAAGGACGAACGTATCGGGCTGACAATACGATGCTATGAATGCAGGCCCCGTTGCAGGGTCGTTTTGCAACTCTTCCTTTATTATGCGGGCGGCCGTTCTCGCTTCGCTCGAATCCTGCAGCACGATGGATGTATGCGCCCGGAAATAATGCAACTGGAATTCCCCTTGTAACTCCGGAGAGAACATCCCCTCCTCTTCTTCCGTAATCCCCTGCTTGCTTTTCGGTGTGGGGTGCAGCAGATGGCCAAGAAGCAGCGATTGCTCTGCTTCAATGAATGTGAAATCGGGCCTTGCAAGAGCGGCCGCATCTCCCGCTCTGTCTTCCATATAGCGCCGTATATTCCGGCAGCTTAAGATAACACGTAGCATGAATTCATCTTCAGCATCCTGTCGCCCCTGTGCAAGTAAAAGCTCTTTTGCGATAAGTGAGACAAGCGTAACGTAATCAGCCTGCTGTGGAACGGGCATCTCTTTCGTCTGATAATAGATGGGGAATGAAAACAGGTGCCTGCCTGTCATCGACCAATACCGCACGGGCAGGATGACTTCTAATCGCTGTGCAGACAGCGGGCAAACGAGCACCGCTTCGATCGGGTCAATATGATTCTCCATTAGCGCAGCGTCTAATCTTTCGAGCGGATGCTTTGTATACCTGGCTGTCTCGCGTATATAGCAGTTCATAAAACTTTGCATGGTCGCCTTCTCTGCGATTTCCTTCATATGCTTCAATGGTTTACCCCCCATTTACGGTATGTGTGTCACCAAGCCTTTGAATTTCTTGGAGAATGAGCTCGATGTCTTCGATTGTCGTTCTTGGATTCAACAGTGTGAATTTCAAGTATGCAAGCCCATCTATACTTGTTCTTGCGATGATGGCCACGCCGCTTTGAAGCAGAGCTTGATAAATCTGACGGTTTACCTGATTTCCGTCTACGCCACGACCCGAAGCCGGTTCATAGCGGAAGACAACCGCATTCAGTTCAGGATGAGCATGGGGCATATACAAGTTTTTCATCTCTGCTATTTTCTTCGCCGTCTCTTGCGCAAGCTGTATCGTATAGTCGATCATCTCACCAAACCGCTTCACTCCGACCACTCTTAGTGAAACGACAAGCTTTAGCGCATCAAAACGCCGCGTCGTCTGTGTCGATTTATTCACCAAATTTAGCGTACCCGCTTCTTCATCCTCAACCGGATTCAAGTAATTAGCGTGATGGCTGAGAAAACGAAAACTCGTCCTATCCTTGACCAGAAAGGCACCACAACTGATTGGTTGATAGAAAAGCTTATGAAAATCAACCGTCACCGAATCGGCCAACTCAATGCCGGAGAGCTTCTTTCGAAAGCGCTGGCTCAGCACCAACGCTCCTCCGTAGGCGGCATCCACATGCAGCCAGAGATTGTGCCGAGCAGAGATTTGAGCTAACTCCCGCATAGGATCAATACTGCCAAAATCTGTTGTGCCGCATGTAGCTACCATCGCAAACGGTATCAGCTGCTTTTGCTGCATCTGCCTAATCTTCTCCTCAGCGTCTCGAATGCATAGACGGCGGTTCTGATCGGTTTTGATCACGACGACAGCCTTCTCGCCTAACCCGAGCTGGGACGCCGATTTTTTCACTGTAAAATGGGCATCTTCCGAGCATAGAATCCGTAAGCGTCCTGCTTCTTGCGGCAGTCCATTCTGCTGCACATCCCAGTCCCAGTGCCGTTTGCAGAAAGCATCACGCGCGAGAAGCAGACCCGTATAATTCGACTGCGTTCCTCCGCTAGTGAATGTCCCATCCGCCTCTTGCGAAAATCCGAACTGTGCGCAAAGCCAGCGAATCAACTCTGCTTCTATGTAAGTAGCTGCCGCACTCTGGTCCCATGAATCCATGGATTGATTCAATGCACTGATAACCGCTTCAGCAGCAAGCGCGGGAATGAGCGGGGGGCAATGAAGGTGCGCAATACTTCTTGGATGCGTGACATGTATGCTATCGCGAAGAAGAGCGGAAGGAAGTTCACTCACTACAACCCCAAGGTCTTCCCCATCCTCTGAAGCAAGCGCCAGCTTCTTCATGGCGCGTTCAATCTCCTTTGGTGCTTTGCCGCTATAAGGCACTTCGTTATCGCTATAGAACGTGGCAAGCATCTCTTTAACCATATCCATCGCTTGCCTGTATGCTCGCTGTCCCTCTTCTCCTTCATTCAGGAAGAGGGACTCGACTCCATCCGGTTTTGCTATACGGGCTATCGTTTCTATAGAGCTTGGATTCACTGCAATCTCACCTCATGTCGGATTGCTTCTTGAGTAGCCTCTGCAAAAATCGCCACTACTTCATCCATCTGCTCTTCTGTAATAACGAGCGGCGGCAGGAAACGTACAACACTGCCATGTCTTCCGCCCACTTCAAGAATAAGCCCTCGATCGAAGCACTCTCGCTGAATGCGACTTGCAAGGAGCGGATGTGCCGGATGACTGCCGTTTGGAGCTGCTTGCTGCGCCGAATCTACGATCTCAACTCCGACCATTAATCCTCGACCTCTTACATCACCGATCTGAGGTACCTTTTGCTGAAGCTCTTGCAGGGAGTGGGTCAACTTCTCGCCCATACGCGCTGCATGAGCGGCAAGATTTTGTTCCTTGATAAATTTCAATGTCGCCGTCCCTGCCGCCATAGCCATCTGATTTCCACGGAACGTTCCAATATGGGCGCCCGGCGACCATTGATCCAGATCTTTATCGTAAATGACAACCGATAGTGGCAGACTGCCACCGATTGCTTTGGAAAGAACGATCACATCCGGTATGATGCCAGCATGCTCAAAGGCAAATAATTTTCCTGTGCGTCCGATACCGGTCTGCACTTCGTCAATGATGAGAGGAATATTGCGCTCTTTTGTTATCCGCCGCATTTCCCGAATCCATTCCAGCGGTGCAGGAATAGATCCCCCTTCGCCTTGCACCACCTCAAAAATCATCCCAGCCGGTGGAAGCACACCGCTTTCTGGATCATCCAGCAGATTTTCGATGTAGCTGCTGCTAATACGATGACTCGCTTCTCCGCCTACACCAAATGGGCAGCGATATGTATACGGATAAGGCAAGAAGTGAACATCCGGCATAAGTCCTTGTACTTTTTCTTTTGGCCCTAGCGTACCGCTGAGCGACATCGTACCGTGTGTAGCTCCATGATACCCGCCTTGAAAGGAGAGGATGCTGCGCTTTCCTGTCGCTGTCTTTACCAGTTTAATCGCAGCTTCGATTGCATCACCGCCTGTAGGCCCACAAAATTGAATTTTTGCACGCTTGACAAATTCCTCAGGTAAGCTGGCAAATACCTCATTAACAAACTCCTCTTTTATCGGCGTTGTTAAATCGAGTGTATGCAGTGGACGCTTATCCCGAATTACCTGCTCCATGGCTTCGACAACGACCGGATGATTATGCCCCAGAGCCAGTGTCCCCGCTCCGGCGAGACAATCATAATACTGCTTCCCATCAACATCCTGAACGAAAATACCCTCCGCCTTGTCTATGGCGATTGGAATTCTTCTCGGGTAGGAGCGGGCATTCGACTCACGTTGTTCCTGCTGTTCGAGAAGCATTTTATTTCTTGAAACCTGTTGGATTGTCATGGCTAACTCCCTCTCTAACTGAAAATATTTTTCAATTGCATCTGCCCCAAGGTTAAGTGATAAAGATTATCATTGTCAAATATATTTGAGAGTTGTTATCAATTATGCTTCTTTCTTCACACTTTTTAGGTAAAATGATTGAACTTCTATAAATGACATAGCGTGTGATTAAATACGCAATGGGATCTATAAAACGACATATAGGAGGATAAATTCACCACATCAATTCTCCTGCCAAAAAAATAAAAGAGCGGAAGCGAGTTCTTTTATCGAACTCGCTTCCGCTCTTCGTTATATATCTATACCCAGCCAAAATAACGAACCGTTTGCGCGACAATAAAGCATACACCGATTGCGATCGAGAGCGGCAAAAGTACGGAAACAACTGTCCACTTTGCGCTTTTCGTCTCCTTAGCAATCGTATAAATCGTTGTACCGCATGGATAATGGAGAAGCGAAAACAGCATCATATTCAGCGCGGTCAGCCACGTCCAGCCATGCGTCAGAAAGAGCTGCTTCAGTGCATTCATATCATCAAGCTCAATCATCGCACCGGATGCCATATACCCCATAATCAGAATCGGGACAACAATCTCATTTGCCGGAAGCCCCAGCAGAAATGCCATCAGAATATAGCCATCAAGCCCAATCGCATGAGCAAACGGATCAAACCAGCTTGCAACATGGGCAAGCACGCTCTTGTCTCCAACAATAATGTTGGCAAGCACCCAGGTAATTACTCCGGCTGGCGCTGCCGTAATAACCGCACGTTTAAGCACAAACAATGTTTTATCATACACAGATCGAACGATTGTACGGCCAAGCTGCGGCGCACGGTACGGCGGAAGCTCCAGCGTGAAGTGGGAAGGAACGCCGCGCAGCATCGTCTTCGATAGCGTCCATGAGACAAATAGCGTCATCATAATACCGAAGAGAACCATGCCGACAACAATCAATGCCGCAACGGTTACGCTTGCGCCCATTCCTACGGCTCCTGCCATAAACAAAGACGATAAGAGAATAAGCGTCGGCCATCGACCGTTGCATGGAACAAAATTATTCGTCAGAATAGCAATCATGCGTTCACGAGGCGACTCGATAATGCGGCAAGAGATAATGCCTGCTGCATTACAGCCAAATCCCATTGCCATCGTCAACGATTGTTTCCCGTGTCCACCGGCCTTCTTGAACAGCCGATCCAAGTTAAATGCCACACGCGGCAAATAACCAAAGTCCTCCAACAGCGCAAAAAGAGGAAAGAAGATCGCCATTGGCGGCAGCATTACTGAAATGACCCAACCTACGCCCCGAAATAAACCGAGTACAAGTACGCCATGCAGCCATGCCGGAGATCCTGCCCACATGAACAAGGCAGTCAACTTGCCCTCAAGCCAGCCAAATCCGTCTGCCAGAAGGCTTGAGGGAACATTAGCTCCAGCAATAGTAACCCAGAATACCGCACCTAATAAAGCCAGCATAATGGGAAATCCAAGATAGCGAGACGTCAGAATGGAATCGAGCCGCCCCTCCCAATCACTCTTTTTATCCTCAGAACGGCTTGTAACCTCATCGGCAATTGCCTGTGAATGCTGATAAATTTTTTCTACAATCCCATCACGGACTGGTTCCGTCTGCTCTCTTTGCACTTGAGATGCAATCGCCTGGAGACGATAGATATCGTTTTTTTCTATGCTTGCGGCCATGAGGGTGATACCTCCCTGCTTACCGGATGTTCTGGCAATGCAGCATCAGTCATATATCTCTCAATATCTTGCAGGAGGGTCGTATCTCCATCAAGCATTCGAAGCGCTACCCAGCGCGGCTTTAGCAACCCTTTGAGCAGGGGAGCCAGCTTGACTTCTAGCTCACAAATGGCCTGCTCAACCTCCTCACTATAGTGAAGAAGAAGCGGAGAGGGCCGGATGGCTCCTGTCACGACATTGAACAGTTGATCCTTCAGCTCTTGCAGTCCTTGTTTCTGGCGGGCGGCTGTCGCTACAACCGGCACACCTAATTTTTTGGAAAGACCTTCTATATCTACCTGTACGCCTTTCCGTTTCGCTTCATCCATCAAATTCACGCACAGCACAACCTGATCGGTAATCTCCATCACCTGAAGCGCAAGATTTAAATTCCGCTCTAATGCGGTCGCATCAACTACGACAAGCGTCACATCCGGTCGACCGAAACAGATGAAATCTCGGGCCACCTGCTCATCAACCGAATTGGGCAAAAGGGAATACGTACCAGGCAAATCGACGAGAAGAAAGGATTGATTGTTATGGGTAAACGAGCCTTGCGCGTTTCCAACCGTCTTGCCAGGCCAGTTGCCTGTATGTTGGTTAAGCCCTGTCAGTGCGTTGAACACTGTGCTTTTTCCCGTATTCGGATTTCCCGCAAGCGCAATCACTTTCTGATCCGCTTCAGCTGTAATGCCGAATGCTCTGTGCAGAAGTTCCATTCTTTTCTCTACGGACAAGCTATTCATCGATCTCACTCCTTATTTGCCAAGCGTCTCTACCAGAATCTGCTTTGCATCTTCCTTTCGCAGCCCTATTGTTGTACCACGTACCCTGTAGGCCGTCGGATCTCCAATCGGACTGCGCCGCACGACTTCCACTATCGTCTGCGGCACCATTCCCAAATCCAGCAAACGCCGTCGAACTAATCCTTCAGCCTGAAGCGATACTACCCTTGCACGGCTGCCAGGTACAAGCTCTGATAAAGGAATCGCTGCTGTTTTTTTCTCAGCCATCTGCTCACCTCGGAACCCCTATTTATAATTAGCCAAGCGCTACATAATTTACCCAACGCAACTTTCAACGTAAAAAAACATCACTTTCCTTATATAAATTATTTTGCATAGAGGCAAAAAACGCAAGAAGTTTTTTCTTTGGTATATTCTTACTCTATTTTTTCTCCGCGCAATTTGTGCTATCTTGTTAAGTGAAAATCTATATTTTCTTTAGCCAGGAGGCTCCAATGAATGAGAAGCAGACCGAATATAAGCCGCTTCATGAACAAGAAGCCATCCTTGTAACGGATGTCTATACCATCAATGTTGTACACGCTATCGAAAACCTGGAGACGATATGGCGCAAGCGTTTAGAAGACGGATTGGTTCGACTCGATTTTGCAGTCGAAATCGGCAAAAAGCTTCGGGCCAAATTGCAGCTACAGTTGTATGACTTCCTCCGTGACCATCCGGTACCCAAAAAATACGAAGGAAAAACATTGCTCGCCTTTTCTTATGAAATGCCCGAATGGGCTATACTCGAAGTGCTTCGTTTATATAAACAGGCAGACAGCATACGAGATTCTATCGTTAGATATAACGATTTGATGGATGAATATGAAGCGATTTTTTATGAACAATTCGAATACCAATTTCTTGAGAATGAGCTGCCAACCGAAGAGAGTGAACTTGCAGACACGCTATCTGAGTACCGTAACCGCCTGCAAGCATTGTATGAGAAGTCGGCTCGCTTTCGTGACAAACAAGCATACAGCCGGATGTACAGTGAACGTTCGTCATCTTCTCACGTCTCCGCGTCAGACCCCGTCCATGCGCAAGGGCTGCACCAATTGCTTGGAATTGATGAGAGTGCTTCCGGTGACGAAGTAAAGCAGCAGTACCGCCACCTGATGAAGATACTTCATCCGGACCATGGCGGCAGCGCCTATTTATTCAACCTTGTAAAACAAGCGTACGAAGCCGAAAAATAAAAGGGCTACAGCACTCTAGCTTAGCCCCCTTATCTATCACCATTACCTTCGGATAATCAGCCCCTTTACATAACATTCGTCTCGTAAGCATCTCTCTTCCGCAAATCCACATTTTCTGTACAGCCGAATGGCTCCCTTTTTAACTTTCTCGTAATTTATTTTTCTTATAAACACGCTACACTAGAATAGAGTTTACATATGAGGAGGGCTATCGGTGGAAAGCCATTCGGCCAAAATTTTAATTATAGAGGATGAGAGTTCAATCCGCCGCTTTATTACGATCAATCTATTACGTGAGAATTTCTGCGTTATCGAAGCTGAAAATGGTGAAGAAGGGTTACAAAAAGTGATGCAGGAGCGTCCGGACTTAGCTGTGCTTGATGTCATGCTTCCAGGCATAGATGGATATGAAGTATGTCGGAGAATGCGAGAAGACTTTCCGGAAATCGCTGTGATCATGCTGACAGCTCGCGGTCAAGATATGGATAAGTTAATGGGACTTGAGCTAGGTGCGGATGATTATATCATTAAGCCCTTCAATCCGCTCGAATTATCGGCTCGAATCCGTGCCGTTCTAAGACGGATGCATTTTCGTCCAACTGCTGCGAAGAAGGAGCATGAACTGCAATCCGGCCCTTTCCGCTTGGATTCACAAGCACATCGCCTATTCAAAAACAACCGTGAGATTGATCTGACACCGCGCGAATACGATTTATTTATTACTTTTATGCAGAATATTGATAAAGCATTAACAAGGGATGAAATTCTGGACTTAACTTGGGGAGAAGATTTCATTGGCGATCCCAAAACGGTGGACGTTCATATCAGGCGTCTCCGCGAGAAGGTCGAAGAGCACCCTTCTAAGCCCGTGCATATTGAAACCATTTGGGGATATGGATATTGCTTCCGAAGAGGTGCAGACGTTGTACGGAATTAAAAAACGGCTCGTAGGCAGCTATCTTATCATCATCGTAATTACTGTGCTTCTTTTTGAATTGTGCATGCTGATCGCCGTCCAGCAGTATTATATTGGTCATATTCGCGACACGCTGCAGAATAAAGCGGAGGCCTCTGCTTCTTTTTATAACCAGTATTTATCGGAACATAGCTTGCAGGAGCAAGCCAACCATCTCGTTAATAGTTTTGCGGAAACAACAAGTGCACAAGTACAGATTATCGGGGTTACTGGTATCGTGTTAGGTGACTCTACAGGCATGACTTACGGAAAAACCATTACAAAGCCGGATGTGCGAGCCGCGCTCGACGGAACGTTTGGTGAATGGCGGGGAACTATGCCTGACACCGGAGAGCGGGTACTTTCCGTATCCGTGCCATTACAGAATACCGGAAATACAATCGGAGTTCTGCGCTTAACAACCTCACTTGTCGAAACATATGCAATCATCCAAAGGATTACATGGCTACTCGCCTTTACCGGTATTACCATTATTACAATCTCCATTGTGATCAGCCTCTTTCTCTCTGCTTCGATTACAAGACCCATTAAGGAATTGATTAAAGGAGCCGAAGAGATGGCAGCAGGAAAGTTCACCGTGCGCATTCCAAAGCAGCAAGATGATGAATTAGGGAAATTGATTGATACCATGCATTATATGGCCGCAGAAATTACCCGACATGAACAGCTAAAAACCGCATTCATCGCCTCCATATCCCATGAATTGCGTACTCCGCTCACTTCTATTAAGGGATGGGTTATTACGCTCCTATCAGATCCTGAGCAGCGCAATCCATTAGTGCAAGAAGGACTTGAGATTATTGATACAGAAACAGAACGACTGACACTGCTTGTAGAAGACCTATTGGACTTCTCAAGACTGGCAGAAGGAAAAACTACTCTTTATGTTACATCCATTCAAGTAGCTGAATGGGTGCAACAGGTTATCAAGCTACTTGCGCCGAGGGCAGAGCGGCAGAGTGTTACTTTTCTTGTCGACGTCGCCCCCGATCTCCCTATCATCGCCGGCGATGTAAACCGTTTAAAGCAGGTGCTGCTCAATCTAGTAGATAATGCCTTGAAATTTACACCTTCCGGCGGTGAGATCACCATTTGCGCACAGGCAGTGGAGAAGCAGATACAGGTCAGCGTAAAAGATAACGGGACGGGCATTGCAGAAGAAAAACTGCCCCATATCAAAAAGCGATTTTATCAAGCGAGTGAATCTGTGCCTGGAAACGGATTGGGTCTTGCCATCTGTGATGAGATTATGATGCTGCATGGCGGAAAAATCGAGATTCACAGCAGACTTGGAGACGGAACCCAGGTCGATCTCTTCTTCCCGCTTACCCATCCGCCGCGAAAGGAGGAACAAATCATTTGACTAAAGAGATACGCACGCACATCCCTGTACTACTCATCTGTATGTTCGTGCTGGGGGGATGCAGTCTGCTGCCCTCCCCTGCCAGCACCATTACCGCCCCACAACCAGCAGCAGCCCAATCGGTCGGCACAACCAGCACCGCTAATTTTATTCAGACGTTCCTTCCCCCCGGTTCCAAGCTTCTAGCTCCAGACCGGCCAAAGGGCATTCCTGCGATTCAAAAGGTCGATATAAATGGGGATGGTGCAGACGAAGTACTTGTGACATATCGTACCAACGGGAAGGAACAGAATCCTTCCATCATGCTGCTGCAAAAGCAACACGATAGCTGGAAAACCATATGGACCTATAAAGGGCAGGGCTATGATATTGATACCATGCGCCTCACCGATCTGACAGGGGATGGGAAGATTGAATTGCTTGTCGGTTGGAAAATGGGTATCTCTGCCGGAAGCGGCCTTGATATTTTTACGTGGGATGAACAGATGATACGCAAGCTTGATAGTAAAGGCTACCATGAGCTTGAGCTTATACGGTATAATGCCGACATACTGCTTGCAATCTGGCAAAAAGATACGGGGGAAGCATATATGATCGATGTATTACAGTGGAAGGAGGGTAGGCTCAGTTCAGCGCCGGAAGCGTATCCGACTTACTTCACCAAAGTCATGACTTATTATGAGCAAAAAATAAAGGAAAGACCCGATGCCGCATACTATTGGTACTACTTAGCGGATGCACAGCAAAAAGCACAGAAGCCAGAGCAGGCACTGCAATCGGCGGAAAAAGGACTTTCCCTACTACACAAGGACGCATATCCTTCCCCGATGCAATTCAAAGAAATCATTGCAAAAGCCATGAAGGATTTAGGGATGAACACAGCAAATAAACAAAAGACACTGTAATTTTTCGGTAACTATTTTTTTACTCTCTGTTAAATACTTTCTTCTTTGTATCTTTTATACTTCGCTATATAATGAAAATTTCATGGAAAGAGGTCGAATCCCTTTATGAAACGTCCGTTACTCTCCCTAATGGCAACCGCCGTGCTGCTTTCACCTGCTGTCACAATGCTCGATTCCAAAGCAATGGCAGCCGCTAGCAGCAGTACTGTGGCATCCAAGCAGACAGAGAAATCTGTAAAACAGCGACTGCTCCAAGAGCGTATTCAACTGCTAGAGAAAGCCATAGGTTCCTCCATCACCAAGAAAGCAAACGGAATGAGTCCGACAAAACGGCTTGCTTATCTTGAATCGATCTTAGCGCCTGCTGTGCCTGAGAAGGCTGCAGATATCTGGGCAAAGGGGCTCAAACTCAGAAACGGTGCACTGCAATATGCCGTCCTCTCTCCTCAACTTAAGAAAAGCCGTCTGTCTGAATTTGAAAAGCAGAACTGGATTACAGGTGTTTCTAGTCCATGGATTGAGGCCTATCAAATTATCAAAACAAAAAAGGTAAATGCAACGACCTTCACTTATGACATCCGCTTTACACTGGCTACATCCACAGGCACAGCCGGCTCTGAAGACTTCAGGCTTACTGTGCAGCAGTACAAAAAGAATTGGTATGTCTCGCAAATTAGCTTGGTTACAAAAAACACCGTTCCCGCAATAAAACCTCTGGATGTAAAATCAGCGGCGCTGCTTGCAGCCCAGGCAACCATTCAGTACTGGTATGTAGCATCAGGCGGCAGCGGAAACGAAAAACTAAAAACATTTACCGTGAACGGCTTAGAATACCGCTATATGAGCAGCGATTTGGATACGAAAAAA
Organism: Aneurinibacillus sp. REN35; assembly: GCF_041379945.2. Taxonomy (NCBI): domain Bacteria; kingdom Bacillati; phylum Bacillota; class Bacilli; order Caryophanales; family Paenibacillaceae; genus Aneurinibacillus; species Aneurinibacillus baijiui. The sequence continues at coordinate 72,215 of NZ_JBFTXJ020000013.1, forward strand.
GAATTCATCAATTATCTGCGCAAAACATATACTGCCGAGGCAATCGCTACCTACATGAAACAAGCAAAAATTATCGAGCACAACGGTCGATTGGCACAGCCAAACGCGGATGGTGGCAGCTTGCTGCAATGGGATAAGGCGCAGGCAACTCTTATCCGCTATGCAAATGGTATCGCTGAATACGAACTAAAAGTCCCGTATGGAGAAGAAGGAGCGATTGAGTTTGATATTTGCCGTATTCAATTGAAGTATGAAAAAGACGGCTGGAAGGTCAACACACCGCCCGGGGCTCGCGGATAAAAATGACGGCAGGTTCAAGCACACCCACAGATAACGACTGCAGCTGTCTTGAACCTGCTCGCTTTTCCATGATACCTAAAAAAGTTATACCATATCTCGTCTTTTGAATTCTTGAAGCCCAAGTAAAATAACAACAGAAAAAATGACAAGCGCTCCGCCATACAGTAACGTACCCTTCTTAAACTCTTCCATCGCAGGCCCAAAGTATACCATAACCGGATAAGTCCATGGATCGTACATCCAAAAGCGCTCAGAATTGGCGACAAAAATCGTCGGGGCAGCAAGTCCGGTACCTAACGCGAGCGGAATCCCGACATGCGAGAAACGAAAGCTAAGCACGAACTGTATCGCCACAACTGGCAGCACGGCGATAAAAGCAAGCCCTCCCCTGCTTACAAGCAGCGCATACGGCGGCTCACCTTCCACACCAATCACCATTCCCCCAACTAACGTGCTCATGCTCAGCACAAATAAGTTGATTAACACTACAATACAGGCCATAATCAGCTTCGCGCTGTATACTTGTGTACGCGATACCGGAAGCGCAAGGAGTTGCTTCCATCCATTCTGGTTGTGTTCGATACGTGCCATTAATGCAATAAGTACCGTGATAACTAAGGGCAGCAGAAGAGACGGATACATAATGATACATTGTTCATATAAAATCTCCCACTCCGTCCGGGTGCTCTTGGCAAACATCGTATCCCGATAACGTACAAAGTTAATGATCCCTTGAAACACTAAAAATAGCGGGACAAGCACTGCAATCCAGTAAATTCCCGAACGGCGCAGCTTGCTGTATTCCGCCATAAGCAATCGATTCATCCTTTATCCTCCTTACAGAACATCCCGTCTTTGAAATTCAAACAAACCGATGATGAGCGCGAGCGGCCCAATAATAAGCCCACTCCATACCGGACGATTATTCGCTATATCTTCAAGCGGTGTCGCATATAGAATCGTCGCATGCGGAAAAAAACTAAACACCTCCGATTGAGCAAAAAACATGACACAAACACTGAGTGTTACACCGATCGCAATCGGCAGGATCACATTCTTGCAGCGTGAACTTAGCCAATGCTGAATACTTACGATGCCAAGCGCTCCAAGTGCCTGATACAGCGCGTATTTTCCATATAACTCGATATCAAATGGTGCAGACACCCCGGCAAGCTTACCTACCGCAAACAATCCGACTATAAGAATTGCAATTGCACTATACACAAGCAAGACGATAAGAAGCCACTTGGAGAGATAGACGTTTTGACGTGTTACAGGCAAACTCAATAGGTGCTTCCAGGCATTCTCACTAAACTCTCTATAATGGACAATGCCCGCAATAAGCGTAATACCAATTGGCATAAACAAAGCCCATATGTACATAACTTCATATAGAATCATGTGCCAAGGACCAAGTCCAACACGCTGGTTTTTTGCAAGAAGATAGTCATATCGGAACCATACGTCAAAAAAGATAAGGGCTGCAACAACCATCGGACCGCCAATAACAAGCCATCCCATTATCTCGCCTTTTTGTTTGTATAGCTCTGTGGCGAAGACGGACGTTCCCTTCATACGCTTTGTGCCCCCTTCGTTAACTCTAGGAAGATCTGCTCAAGCGTTTTGCGCTCTTCACTAATATGCGATACATCATATCCACTCATAATGAGCTGCCTATTTATCTCCGCTGCGCGGCTTTTATCGGTGTCAATATACAAAGCCTGCTCTCTCTTCTCAACACGATAGCCTACATTGAACAGCAGTCTGGCCGCTTCATCCACTCTAGATGTCTCAATTCTAAGCTTTGCTTCATGCTGCGCCCACAGCTCTGCCAGCTCCCCTTCGAACAACAATCGACCTTTATGGATAATGCCTACCCGGTCAGCAATCAGTTCAACTTCCCGTAAAATATGACTAGATACGAGCACCGTCATGCCCATTTGCTCAGGAAGGCTGACAATTAAATCCCGAATCTCCTGAATTCCCGCAGGATCAAGGCCGTTTGTCGGCTCATCAAGTATGAGAAGCTCAGGATTGCCAAGCAAGGCCTGGGCGATACCGAGCCGCTGCTTCATACCTAGGGAGTATGTTTTAACCTTTTTATGCTTCCACTCTGTTAAACGCACGATCGAAAGGACTCTATCAACGTGTTGTCGCTCGATACCTAGCAGCTTACGCGTGATCTCTACGTTTTCATATCCTGTCAAATGTCCATAATAAGAAGGGGATTCGACTAAGGAGCCCACTTTTTTAGCAATGTCAATCCGATTTCGTATCAGCTCCTTACCAAATATCCTCACCTCACCATGCGTTGGACGAATCAAGCCCAGCAGCATGCGGATCGTCGTTGTTTTCCCTGCACCATTCGGTCCTAAGAACCCGTATACTTCACCTTTTTTCACTTGTAGTGACAGCGACTCAACGGGCATAAAATCTTTGAATTTCTTGGTTAGCTTTTCAGTTTCAATTACCAATGAAGACATCTTTATTCTCCTATCTATACTGATTTATCTTCAGTGTAGACATTTATCCTTAATCCACGATTGTGTCCTCCTTAATTCCAGCTTAATTCTGCCTGCTTTTACTGCAAGCATTCCGAATGTATAATAGAAGAAGAAAAAAACACATCAGGAAACGAGGGATATGATGATGACGGAAGAGCAAATGAAGATGTTTAAACAAATGTTCGAAAACGCACTGCAACTGCCGGAAAAGGAACAAATGGTACTATTTGAGGCGATGTCTAAAAATGCCGCAGAATTCCTTGCGAACAACAAAGACTTTCATGTTACGCCTGAGATGATGGAGATGTACAGCCGACTCTCACCACAGATGCAGGAGATGGTCAAAGCGTTCATCGCCCCATACATGAATAAGTAAACAACAAAAGAGCCGCCGGGTTTTCATTCTGAAAACCTGGCGGCTCCTTTTATGATTAGCAGTTTCTGCACCGGTATGTACTAACGGTCCGCACCCGGATCAGAAGCACGAAATAACACGCGAATCTGCGTGCCGCACTCCGCTTCGCTCTTCACTTCAATCTCCCCCTGATGCGCTTCAATAATCTGTTTGGCAATCGCCATCCCGAGACCGGACCCCTGATGCTTGGCGCTGGTGTTCGTACCACGGTAATAGCGAGTAAACAGCTGTTCGATCTCTTCTTCAGGGATGCCCTGCCCATTATCTGCAATGAGCATCTCGATCCTCTGGCTGCTTTTCGTTATATGTACCTGCATACGTGTAGATACGGGATTATGAATGACGGCATTATAAATCAGATTGGTAAAAGCGCGGGTAAGGAAAGCCCGGTCGCATGTAAAACCGATCCGCTCGCAGGCGGGCGCAAACTCAATGTCCCGCTGCGCATACTGGGGGTCATTAAGTAAATCGATAATAATCTCCCGAACAATGTCCACTACGTTTTCTTCCCGCTTGTGCAGCGGCAGCAGGTGATTTTTTAGCTGATAGGTTAAGCGCAGGTCATCGACCAGCTTTTCGATATAATGCGTCTTGCCCACAATAATGTCCGCATACTTCCGCTGTTCCTCCGGCGCAATGTCGTACTCGGGATCGGCAAGCACTTCCCCGTACCCCTTGATCGAAGCAAGCGGCGTTTTAATATCATGGGAAAGATTCGTCACCCATTCCTCCCGCATTTTCTCCAGCCGCACGCGCTGCGTCTCCCCCGCCTGCAGTGCATCGGCCAGTTGATTAAGACTGTGGTATACGTCTTTATACAGCCCGCGCGGGTGATGCAGCAGTGTATACTGTCCGCGGGCAAGTGCTTTGATGCCGTTAATAATGGTAACCAGCGGGCGGGTAAGCCTGCGGCCGAATATATATCCCAACGTAAGCACCATCAGGAAATTCAGCCCAAGCACAACCACAATCCCTTCCTTCCAGAAGTTCATAATACGAAACGGACTGAAATAGGTAATGTATTTGGCGATATGCTCCATGGGATAGCCTACAATGTAGGTCCACTTAGTTCCATTATGGCTCAGCCAGCTTGTAAACAGCGTAGAGCCTTCAATCGAATTATCATATTTATAGTAGTGAACCAATTCACCTGGCGTATAGCGTACAGGCGCGGCTTTCGGCTTATACAGAGCATAGACTTCCATACCCGACTCGTCGATGATCTGAAACCATGCTCCCCGCTTTGTAAGCTTGGCCACACCTTCCGACGTAAGCTTCGGCTTTCCGTCCGTAAATGTAATATAGTGCTGGAAATCTCTTGTATAAGTGGAATATGAAAAAAAGGGCGAGCCTACCGTTTTCTCGGATGACTCCCCACCTGTCAGAAAATAAAAAGCGGCCGCTAAATTAATGCATGTGCAGGCAACGGTCATGAGCACAAGCGGAACGAGAAATAAGCTTGTCATCTTCCATTTCATTCTGCATCGCCCCCGACACGCAGCTTATATCCAAGTCCGCGTACCGTCAGCAAATATTTTGGGGAGGACGGGGTATCCTCCAGCTTCTCACGCAGGTGCCTGATATGTACCATAACAGTGTTATCATAGCCGAGATACGCCTCCTGCCACACCGCTTCATACAAACGGCTTTTGCTGAAGATCTGGTTCGGGTGGCGCGTTAAAAACAGCAGCAGTTGATATTCCTTGGCTGTGAGCGTTATTGGACCGCCTGCCTTCCGCACTTCACCGCGCTTTTCATCAACTTCAATATCACCGAATTGATGTACGCTTTCTTCCTCATGCTGCTTGGCATATTGATGATGGCGGCGAAAATACGCCTTCATTCGATACGCTACTTCCTTCGGGCTAAACGGCTTCGTAATATAATCATCACCGCCAAGTCCCAGGCCGAGAATTTTATCCGCATCCTCGTTTTTGGCGGATAAGAATAAAATCGGAACTACCGTAAACGTACGCAGCTGCCTGCAGACCTCAAAGCCATCCATGTCAGGCAGCATAATATCGAGCACGATCAGATCCGGCTGTTCACTGCGACACAGCTCGATTCCCTGTCGGCCGTCTGACGCTTTGTATATATGGATAAATCCTTCTTTTTTCAAGACTGTCTCTAACAAATGGAGAATATCCAATTCATCGTCAATCAGGACAATTTTTTTGCTAGAAATATCGGGCATTGCAAGCAAGTCTGTCACCTCGAGCCGCCATATACGGCGCGTTTTCCGCCATTATATCACAGGCGGAAAGCCCGCTTGCTTAACTCTACCTTAAATCTAGCAGGACGTGCCTTAGCTTAGCGGTTCATCGTATAGAACAACCAGGACAGATACGTAGCAAAGCTGCTCCAAAGCAGGTACGGCACGAAGAGCCAGGCGGCAGCCTTCGAATATTTTGGCGTGAAAATGACTAGCAAGAGAGTGGTCGCGGCTACACCAAGACAGTCAAGAAACGCGGCATACAAGTCTTTTTGCTCGAATTGAAAATAGCTAAATGCCTGATTCAGTACATAATTTAGAATAAATAAGGCAAGCCATCCACCACTTATGCGTTGAAGTCCGATCTTCTGATGGAGGATAGCTACCGCTAAAGAAATCAAGGCATACAGCACGATCCATACCATGCCGATAAAGCTTCCTGACGGTGTAAACGATGGCTTTGCCAGCGCCTCATACCATGTTGGGTCAAGCTGAAACAGAAAGCCGGAGATTGAAAATAGCGCATACGTAAGAACAAACACAAGAATAGTTGATTTCTTCATTGCACTCCCCTTTCTTTAGGCATGATGAACATTTATTCATTGAATAGATACCCCCTTTTTCACTCTTTTATGCAGCATTATCTTCTGCATGTCCAAATTTAATCGCACATATTCTCGCGCTGTCAGCGCTGCCTTCCCGCCCATATGGGATCCATCGCTTCTCTGCTTTTCCAAGCCAAATAAAAAACCGTTCTATTACATAGAACGGCAGCTATCCTGTATAAGACGATTTCTGACAAAAAACTTTTTCAATGAGGTAGGCGACATACGGATGTCGATAATTCTCCTGATGCTCTAGGCGATACAATTGGCTCCAGAGCGAGTTATACGTACTGCGGTACTGATCCGGTACACAATCGCCAAAGCATTGTTGGAGATGGATAAGCCGCCACTTCGCATACGCTCTTTCTTCTTCTACATTTTCCTTATCACCCATATCGATACGAATGATTTGTTGATTTATTTCGTGCAGCAATGTCTCGGTCATGTTATCAAAGCAGGAAAATTGTTCTTTTTCATACCTACATACTTGTGTTAACATTTTCTTTTTCTTCCTTCCAGCATTTTATTACTATTGGCACGTTGGAAATATTAGCAAATGTAAATATCATCCAAAAGAAATTATACAACATTTGTAAACAATTGTGACGATAAAGTTAATTTTTTCTTAAATTTTCGTTCGACAAAAAAACCGCACCTGGTTTGCGCAAAAGCTGATGCGGCAGGTGCGGGAAGCAATTATATTATGCATGCATACTCGTTTGCTTTTGAAGGATTTTTTGATATTTGCGGCTTACAGAGGATTGGCTAATCCCAAGTGCTTTGGCAGCCATGGTCGTTGTTTTGTACCGTTCCATCGCTAGGATAATAAGCTGTTCTTCCACATCATCCAATGCTTCCTGCAGTGGGATCAGATTCGTAATAATCGGCTTAACCTTGGTCGATGCCTTCTTCCATTGGAGGAATCGATTCAGATGACCGGCGTCGATCATTTCATCTTCCGTCGTCACAACCGCGCGTTCAATAATATTCTGCAGCTCACGCACATTACCCGGCCACGAATAAACCTCAAGCAAGTTGAGTGCATCCGGACTTAGCTGAATATCACGATGATACGTATCATTGAGCTTTTGCAGGAAATAGTAAGCAAGCACCGGAATATCCTCCGGACGTTCCCGCAGCGGCGGAATATGAATCGGAATTACATTTAAGCGATAGAACAAATCTTCACGGAAGCTTCCTTCCTCCACGCGCTGCTCTAAATTTTTATTCGTGGCAGCAATAATCTGCACATCCACCTGCATGGTATCAGTACTGCCGACCGGAATGATTTCACGCTCCTGAAGTACACGCAGCAGCTTCACCTGCAAGGAAAGTGGCATCTCACCAATTTCATCGAGGAACAAAACGCCGCTGTCCGCTTTCTGAAAATATCCTTCTTTTCCCCGCGGATCCGCTCCAGTAAATGCCCCCTTCTCATAACCGAACAATTCACTCTCTAGCAGGTTCTCAGGAATGGCACCACAATTAATTTTGAGAAAAGGCTTCGCTGCACGCACGCCCAATTGATGAATCGCCTTAGCAAATACTTCCTTTCCTACCCCCGATTCCCCCGTGAGCAGCACTGTGGATGAGAAGCGTGCAATCTTTTCAATTTCACGCATAATGCGATCAATTTTTGGACTGCAATAGACCACACTTCGGTTCAGTGTATGTCGGCTTTTTAGATTTTCCAGTTCTTCCTTATACTGTTGAGAGAGCTTTTTAACTTCACGCAGCTCGTTTTTTAATTTGCTTGTCTCCGTAATATCACGGGAAGCGATTACAATCCGCTCGATCTTCCCTTCTTCATCGAATACCGGGTTGCCGACAGCGAGCACTTTACAACCGTTATTCAAATCTTGAATGACTGATACTTTTCGCTTCTGCTCCAAAACAAGCCGGGTCACCGCAGGCTTAAACAGTCCTTTATCCTCTAACTCCAGCAAGTTCTTCCCTACAAGCTCCCGTAGGTCACCCTGCCGGAAATTGATTTCATCGTTATCGCTAAAGCGCATCAATTTTCCTTCAGCATCTACAACAAGGATTTCATCATAAATAGTAGAAAGAATCGCTTTCATATCTTTATTTAAATCTTTAACATAATCAAGTTCCATTGCAATTTCCTCAAGCATTGGCAAATCCTGTACTACAATGATGACACCCTTCACCTCATGATCCGGTGTCAGAATTGGGCTATAGTCCGCTAGTATTCCCATCTCAGGCCGTAGATGCAGCTGATTTAAAATCGTCTCACCCGTTGTAAATACGCGTTCAATCTGCTCTGCGCCAAACACTTCATGAGCAGGACGGTTATGGAGCTTCTCTCTCTCCGAACGGATCATGCGCACACCTTCGTCATTGTAGTTAATGATCGCACCCTGCTTATCAACAACGAAAATTCCCATCGGAATGGAGGAAAGAATTGTGCGGAACAAATCAATATTGTGGTCATCTTGACGCAATAGCTCAATAAGAATATCTTCACGGCGCAAATATCCGCATACCTGGTCATGCTTGTCTTTGACAATGACCATCTCTTCTCCCAGCAGCTTAAATATGTCGGGGACAGGGACATCACAGTAAATATGGTACGCGAAATGCAGTGGAATGAGCTGGGATAGCCAGAAGTGTCTTTCCTTCTCTGGCTCCTGCGTCTCCATCTCATCCATAATGTCATGTGCCCGGATATAACCGAGAATCTCATCTTTTTTCTTAACGAAAAGGACCGGCTCCTTCTGTTCAGCTACATAGCTCTCTACTTCGGTGAATGACATATCCGTAGAAACCGAACAAATCCCGCGCACATTGTCTTCGGTAAATACCAACACCTTCCCATCCCCTTTCAATTCAGAAAATTATGCGTAGTGTAATTCTATTGAAATTCTCTGCATAATTCAATATGGTTATGCGCATCTGCATACAAGAATAAGCAGGAAGCTGTGAGATATCCTCTAAGCCTCCTGCTTGTATATCATTTATATACCATCAATTTGCGCTGTCTTCTCCTCAATATAAGCAAGGACCATCCCAGGTATCACCCGGTCTCCATCTCCTACTTCTAGTGAGTGGACATGCCCGCTAATATCAACCACAATTTCTTCTACCATTCCGTCATCTGTACGAATAAGAAACAATGTATCCCATTCGTAAAAACAAGATGAGAAAGGGTGGAGAACTTTCTCCACCACTCCATAATAAGGACTTACCACCGGATACTGAATGGTCATCCTATAACTTCCTATACAAGTACAGCTTTGTTTACGTCTTCTAACACTTTAGCGAACGTTGCGCATACTTTATCGCATTGTTCTTTTTCAATCGTTAATGGCGGCTCAATGCGGATTGTTTTTGCGTTGATTAATGTACCCGCAGTTAGTACACCGTTATCAAAGAAGCCTTTTGCTACCTCATAACCGATCTCGTCATTAACGAACTCGATACCAATCAAGAGACCTTTGCCGCGTACTTCAAGTACTTTGTCGCCATGACTTGCAGCCGCTTCACGCAGTCCCTTCATCATATATTCTCCCATTTCTGCTGCGCGCTCAGGTAATTTGTCTTCAATCAATACATTAATTGTCGCAAGCGCTGCTGCACATGCAAGTGGGTTTCCACCGAATGTCGTCGTATGCAGGAATGGATTATCAAACAGCTTGGAGAATACTTTCTCTGTCGCAACTGTTGCGCTTGCAGGCATAACGCCGCCGCCAAACGCTTTTGCAAGGGTAATAATATCCGGTGCTACATCATAGTGCTCAGCGCAGAACATTTTTCCTGTACGTCCCATACCTGTTTGTACTTCATCAAAGATCAACAGGGCACCGAAGTCGTCACACAGCTGACGTACGTTCGCCAAGTAATCATCTGGAGGAATGATGACACCACCCTCTCCTTGAATCGGCTCTAATAGAACTGCGGCTACGTCTTCGCCGACCATTTGGCAAGCTTGCATCGTTTTACGCATCATATCAATATCGCCGAATGCGACATGACGGAAGCCATTAACGAGCGGCATGAACGGTTTACGGAATACTCCTTTAGCCGTACCGGATAGAGCACCCAGACTCTTACCGTGGAATGCACGCGTAGTTGCAATAAATGTGCTGCGTCCTTCTTCGCTGTGATAGATTTTCGCCATTTTCAATGCAGCTTCCACCGACTCCGTACCGCTGTTGCCAAAGAATGAGTACTTCAAATCTCCTGGTGTAAGCATCGCCAATGTTTTAGCCAGCATTGCGCGAAGCGGATCAAGCAAATCCTGACTGTGCAGCGGTTGACGCGCCATTTGATCCTGTACTGCTTTTACAACTTTCGGGTTGCTATGACCTACATTATAAATACCGAATCCACCGAGACAGTCGATATATTCTTTTCCATTTACATCAACAAAGCAGTTCAGACCGGCATCTTTCCATTCTACAGATGCGAATTGACCGCCTTTGGTTACGGATTTACGATAGTCAAGAAAACCTGCATTTACATTCTCGCGGAAGCCTGTAACCGTTTCATTTGTAATCCATGCAGCTTCCTCTTGGGTTACATCCGTTTTCTCGATCATGCTTAACACTTTTGATGTATATTCTAGTATTTCATTATAGTTTGACATAGAAGTTCCCCTCCGTACTTTCACTTTTTTATTAAACCTCCGGCCCACTGTATATGGGCCGGGCATGACTCTATTCTGTTCTGCATAGTGACGATTTAGTTCTCGAACCAACCCACCGGCTCTACCTGTAGATTGATATTAATTTGTTTTACTTCGGTATATTCCTCGTAGCCGAATGTGCCAAGCTCGCGGCCAATACCACTTTGCTTATAGCCGCCCCAAGGTGCTTCGTTATATGTCGGGTGATAGCTGTTGATCCAGGTAATTCCCGCACGCAGCTTACGGATAACACGCTGTGCTTTTGCTCCATCTTGTGTGAAGACAGCGCCAGCTAATCCATATATCGTGTCGTTCGCTAATTTGACAGCATCCGCTTCATCCTTAAACTTCTGTACAACAAGCACCGGTCCAAAGATCTCTTCCTGTACGATGCGCATATCAGGTGTTGTATCAATAAAGATTGTCGGTTCTACGAAAAAGCCTTTGCCGTATTCACCTTCTGTAATACGGTTTCCGCCGCATGCAAGTACAGCGCCTTCTTCTTGGCCGATTTTAATATAATTCAAGACTTTTTCCATATGAGCTTCAGAGATCAGCGGACCCATTTCTGTGCTTTCTGCATTTCCTGCACCTACACGGATATTCTTTGTGCGCTCTACTAAGCGTTCGATGAATTTATCATAGATGCTTTCTTCGAGAAGCAGACGAGAACCTGCTGAGCATACCTGTCCCTGGTTGCAGAAGATACCGAACAGCGCATAATCTACTGCCGTTTCAAAATCTGCATCCGCAAATACGATATTCGGTGACTTACCGCCAAGCTCAAGCGAAATCTTCTTTAGATTGCCTGTAGCCGCTTGCATAATATGACGTCCGGTTGCAGTACCACCGGTAAATGCGACCTTATCGACATCATGATTGACTGCGATTTCATGACCAACAACCGGGCCTGCGCCTAGTACAAGGTTTACTACGCCTGCCGGGAAACCGACTTCTTCTAGAATTTCAAACAATTTAATCGCATTAATCGGTGTTACTTCCGAAGGTTTGAACACGACAGTATTTCCTGCGGCAAGCGCCGGAGCCAGTTTCCATGCTGCCATTAACAGCGGGAAGTTCCATGGAATGATCTGTCCGCATACACCAATTGGCTCACGTACAACCATCGCCTGCATCGGATCGGATACTTCGTATGTTTGACCATGCGGCTTCGTTGCAATTCCTGCATAGTAACGGAAGCAAGCAACAGCATCCGCCACATCAAATCCAGTCTCACGCAACGGTTTTCCATTATCCAATGTTTCACGCTGTGCAAATTCTTCTGCACGCTGCTCCAATTTATCTGCAATAGCAAGCAACAGACGAGCGCGCTCGCTTGCCGGTGTATCCATCCAGCCATCTTCATAGAAAGCACGCTTTGCGGCAGCTACTGCTCTTTGTACGTCTTCTTCTGTTCCTTCTGTTGTTACCGCAATCACTTCACCGTTTGCAGGATTAATGACATTTCTTGTTTCACCGCTTGCTGTCTCGACCCATTGCCCATCGATAAACATCTTTAATGTTTCTGTCGGATTCACTCCAGGTACGGTTGCACGTGCTGCTTTTACTTCTGCCATTTATATTCCTCCTCACGTTTTATAGAAAGGTTTTATTTGATTTGTCTTTATATAACTGCAATGTTGATGCCAACTTTCATATCTGCATAGAAATTAGCCACTATGCCTTGATGTTACGCAGCTTTATACGGTTTTTTATCTTTTTCATTCATTTCAATTATTCCGATATTTCTATGCGTTTGTTAATAATTCTATTCATATATGCATAGATTCTAGTCATATTGTGAAACAGCAGGTGGAAATGCAGGGAGCGCCGCTGCAAAGAACTCTTTAATTTTGTCTACATCTTCCTCTGCAACAGCCAATTTCTTTACCCAATACTTCTCATCATGGAGATCATCATGAGAAAGCAGAAGCGATTGTCCGCTTTGAAGGCATGTAATAAAGCTCTTGCCCTGGAACAAACTGCTGTATACAAATGAAAAGTCATAACGAGCTTCATCCGTTGCCAAGCAGACATAACGGGTCATTGACTGTTCTGATTCATCAAAAAGGTATTCCATTCTGCATTCCTCCCGTTGTTTATTCAACCCAGCCACGCAGGCGGCATGCCTCCGCAAGACGGCGAACCGCTACCATATAGGCTGCTGTCCGCATATCCACTTGGTGGGCTTCAGCCGTTTGATATACTTTTTGGAAGCTGGTTTCCATCTTATCTTTTAAGCGAGCATCTACAAGATCAGCATCCCAATAATAGCCTTGATTATTTTGCACCCATTCAAAGTAAGAGACAATCACACCACCCGAGTTAGCCAGTACATCCGGCACGACAGTAACTCCACGTTCGCTTAAAATTTTCCCCGCCTCAGTTGTAGTCGGTCCGTTTGCGGCTTCGACGATAATTTTGCATTGGAGACGCGGGGCATTTTCTGCTGTAATCTGTCCACCCAAAGCGGCCGGAATCAATACGTCACATTCTTGTTCTAGAAGTTCGTCATTAGACATTGTGGAGTTGAATAGATGAGTTACGGCACCGAATGAATCCCGCTTCTCCATTAAATAAGGAATATCTAAGCCATTCTCATCATAAATGCCGCCCATAACATCGGCGATACCAACTACTTTTGCTCCGCATTCATGCAGAAACTCCGCCAAGTAGCTGCCTACATTCCCAAAGCCTTGAATGATAATGCGCATATCTTGCAACTTCATTTGTTTTTTCTCGGCAATAAACTGCAAGATGTAGAATAAGCCGCGAGAAGTCGCTGTCTCACGACCTTTTGATCCACCTAAAGCCAATGGTTTTCCCGTAATAAATCCTGGAGAATCGAATTCCCGAATGTGATCATATTCATCTAGCATCCATGCCATTACCTGTGAATTGGTGTACATATCCGGTGCCGGAATATCCTTAGAAGGGCCAACAATCTGACTCACTGCACGAACATAGGCACGGCTTAACCGCTCTAGCTCACGCATGCTCATGGTACGTGGATCACAGATTACGCCGCCTTTTCCACCGCCGTATGGCAGGTCGGTAATCCCACACTTCAAGCTCATCCATCCCGCGAGAGCGCTTACTTCATCCGCATCAACTTCCGGGTGGAAACGGATGCCTCCCTTGGTCGGACCCATTGCATCATTATGCTGCGCACGATACCCTTTGAAGATCTGCGTCGTACCATCATCCATCTTCACAGGAATATTAACTTCAAGCACCCGCATAGGCTCCTTTAAAAATGTGTAGACGGTTTCAGAGTAATGCAGGCGTTCTATAGCTTCCCGTAATACTGATTGAAACGCTTCAAGTTCGCTCGTCTTCTTTTTTACCTGCTCTTGCTTGGTTATCGTTTTATTCATGGCTATATCCACCTCATTATTTACAATTTGCTGTTTAATAAATTTAAAGTAGCAATAAGCATGCCAAGTGAAAAACAACGGGAAACGTGCAAAATCGAACCGATTGACCTAGTATCCTTACGCAAAATTGCATAATCTATCGACAGGAGAATAATATTCATGCATAACATTTTAGATATATGCTAAATCGCATATAAAAAAGAGCAGCCTCTTCTTTCGGCTGCTCCTTCATCCTATATCGTTTCTTAAGTTTTATGAAAGTCTTTTTACTTTCTCGTCCTGATTTGTCGAAAGTGTGGATGCTTTTTTATCTTCTTCCTCATCACTTGTAAGATGTTTGGCCGAGTTTTTAAATTCAGTGAGTGTACGTCCAAAAGCTCGTCCGATTTCTGGAAGCTTATTTGGACCAAATACGATCAGCGCAATGACAAGAATAAGAATTAAGCCAGGAACCCCAATGTTTGAAAGCATAGTATGATCTCCCTTCCTTTATGCAGATTAATTAAAATCCTGTAATGGCAACAACGCTTGGCAGAGCAATTGCATTGCCGCCTTTTGGCCAATGACTCGTCGGTTCTGCATATGATGCTAAGTTCTCACCCGGATGCTGTACGGCTAAGAATAGCGTCTTCTCATCCGGTGTAAACCACGGGCCTGTCATCTCAGCACCGATTGGGGCTGAAGCAAACTGCGCAGCCGCTCCTTTATCTGCGCCGGATGTTGGAATGAAGAACAATCCATTATTACCGAATGATTTATAAATTCCGCTATTCATCGATGAAGATGAAATATCAGTTACAACCCACAAGTTTCCGGCACTATCGAACGCAAGATTATCTGGTGCTGCAAATCCACTCTGCGGGCCGCCTGTAGCAAAAATTTCAAATGTAAACTCCTGAGCCGCATGGTTATGATCCTTCTCAAGTAACCGCACAATCTGTCCATAGAAATTCCCATGCTTCGAATTGTTCGTAAGGGCGATGAATACACTGCCATCAAGCGGATGTACCTCAACATCTTCCGGACGGTCCATCGGAGTAGCTCCTACTGCTTTGGCTGCATCCCGGCAATTTACCAGCACATCTGCTTGTGACGTGAACAACGCCTTTCCTGAAGCATCCTTTGCTGTTTGCAATGCTTCATTTCGTATGTAATCGAGCGCGATCCATTTCCCTTTGCTAAAATTCGCTACATACAATGTCCCCTCTTCAAGCAGCTTGGTGTTTGCTTTGCCTGCTTTCTTGCTGTATGCATTTTTGGATACATATTTATATACATACTGATCATTGGCATCATCCCCCATATACACTACAAGCTGACCGGTTGACGCTATCGTCATGGCTGTATTCTCATGAGAAAACCGACCTAATGCTGTATGTTTTTTGGGTACAGAATTCGGATCGAATGGATCTACCTCTACCACCCAGCCATAATGTGTTGCATCCTTTAGCTTGGTATCTGCGACTACACTATCAAAATTCTCTTCGCACGAAAGAATGGTGTTCCATAGTGTTGCACCACCCGAGCAGTTAGCGAATGTACCAATCACTTCGTGAGCGCCGCCTACTGCCGAGTGGCCTGCTGCTGCACCTGTCAACTTATGCTTGGTTAACCCGCTTACTCTGCGTCCGTATTTTGAATCTGGGATCAGACGCCACGTTCCTTTCTCCTTCTTTACTTCAATAACAGAGCCGCCAAGCGAGTAGAGATACTTTTCGATTTGGGCTTTTGTACGCATATTGTTTTTCGGGTCCGCATTTAATGCGTCATAACCTGTTACATAATATTCTAATTCCCCTACATACTCATGATTTACCCATAGCAGTCCATGCTCATGATTTCCATCGATGGGCAAAAAACAGGTAAAATCATTGTTGAATCCAAATGTGTCACCTTTTTCGTTGATTTTGTCACCATACGATGCAATAACATCATATTTGTATCCCTGCGGCAGCACCAGTTCATCTCTATTCGTTGCTTGAATCGGCTTGAATTTTACTTTGATCGGCTTACGCTTGTCCTCTTCCATGCCGAAGAGATGATCCGCTGTCTTACCGGAAAGCGTGCGCTCAGCCGCAAATGCCGGAATGCCTGTCGCAAGCGATGCCAGGGCAGCCGTACCTGTGCCAAGATAAGTTAGAAATTGTCTTCGATTCATTTCCATACATGTATCACTCCCCGTTTTTCCTCTACTGTGTCTCTGCCTGCTGGCACATGATTTCATTGTACAAGCATATTCTTATGCTACTTTTAATCTTGTTTTAAAATCGTGTAAATTTTCATTAAAAACATAAAGCATAACTATGGAGTGAGTTTTTCGCCCTTTTGTTGGAAATGTTTTCTTGGGCAAAGACACATCAGAACGGACAAGCTAAGCTTGAAGGATTTACTTTGCAACCAAAGGAGCTTTTTCATGGAACAGACAGGAAAACTTGATGGACAGGCCCGCCTTCTGCTGCTGATGAATACACTGTATCTCAGCTCAATCGGCCTCTCCAACACTTTCGTCAACGTCTACCTGTGGAAAGTGAAAAGCGACTATGCCGTGATCGGGCTGTACAACATGTTTGCTTTCCTTGCTATTCCGCTCGCATTTTGGGTAGGGGGTCATCTAATCAAGCGATGGGACCGAGTCATAAGCATTCGGCTTGGTGTTTTAATCATGGCTGCATTTTATCTCACTGTATTGTCATTAGGAAAATCCGCTGCCGTCTACGTGATTCCACTTGGGCTTTTGCTCGGCACCGGCGCAGGATTTTATTGGCTGGGTTATTATGTAATGTATTTCGAAATTACCGGCCCGGACAACCGGGATACCTTCAACGGAGCAAACGGGCTTATGATATCACTGGCTGCCGGGGGGGCTCCCTTTCTTGCGGGATGGCTCGTTACGCACCAGACGCAAGGATACCGACTTATTTTTTCGCTTTCACTCCTGATCTTCGTGCTCGCAGTTGCCGTTAGCTTCTTCATTCAAGGAAGAAAATGCGAAGGGGAGCTTGATTTGAGGCGCGTGTGGGCGGATACATGTGCCATATCAAAATGGCACTATGTTGTATTCTCGTATTTTTTCTGGGGAATAAGGGAAGGTGTCATGATTTTTCTTGTTGGTCTTCTCGTCTTTGTGATCTCAGCCAACGAGTTTACCGTAGGGGTCTATGCACTTCTTACATCGATCCTCTCTCTACTATCCTATTATGTCGTTGGTAAATGGATTCGTCCGGTAAGGCGCGAGCGGTTTCTGTTTATCGGTGCCATTATGCTGGCCGTATCAGTACTGCCGCTTCTCATCCAGTTTCGCTTTGGCACACTGCTTGCTCTAGGCATTGGAACCGCGTTATTCTATCCCTTTTTCTCCATCCCGCTTGTATCAACCAGCTTCGATGTTATCGGAGAAAGTATGGAGAAGGCACAGCTGCGCGTCGAATATATTATCATTCGGGAATTTGCTTTTAGTCTGGGCCGCCTACTCAGTACGTTTTCATTTGTACTGCTTGTCGGGATTACCACAAGTTCTCTAGCGCTCATCTTCTATTTACTTGTATTAAACCTGCTGCTGCTCTGTTGTTGGGCGTTCATGCGCCACGTTTTCCCTGCTCATGTATAAACCGTACCATACAGCTAACACTAAGAACATAAGCTTTCATTCTACGAAAGGGAAGCGACAAACTATGGACGAAAAATACATTCTTGCCTATTTCAATACGCCTGAACAAGCCAAAAACATTCAACAGCAATTGGCGGCACAGGAAGGCATTATCGCCACCCAAATTGACCGTATTGGTTTGTATCCCGGTCCTGAGCCGGATCATACGATTCAATCCATTACCGGAAATTTTGCCAGCCTGGCTTCACTAACCACAGATGCCACCCCCACACAGCCTGATGCGAATGTAATGATGAGTGCTCATCCAAGCGCAAGCGGTCTCAGTGATGGAGGAGAGGATATCATTCGCGGAAGAGACATTCTGCTTACTGTAGTGGTGCGTCCTGACCGCCACAAAGAAACAATGCAGCTTATCCGTGCTGCCGGAGGACTTGTATAAATGTCAAAAGGCGCTTTTCCCGCAGAAGGAAAGGCGCCTTTCTTTTTTTGCTTTATTAGCTTGAACGTTGTCCAGTCACTACGCTATCTTCTTCATCAATATACGAAGATTCATCTGCCTCTTCAAAATGAATATCCATTGGCTGTACTCTGAACATCTTGGTAACAAAAGCAAGATACACAACACCTAACGTAAACCAGATCATCCCCATCATAAACGAGCTCGACTCAAGATTGTACCAAAGCACAGCAACGAAAGCGGCTCCAATCAAGGGAATAATTACGTTAGACAGCAAATTCCCGAACGTCTTATACTGTTTATTCTTCACTGCATAATGTGCAACTACTGATAAGTTTACAAATGTGAACGCTATCAAGGCACCGAAGCTAATGAAGGAGGAAGCGATTTCAAGCGTAAAAAACACCGCTGTTAACGAGATCAGCCCCACCAAAATTACATTGTATATCGGCGTATGTGTACGCGGGTGGACATAACCGAATAATCTTTTTGGTAGAATATTGTCACGGCCCATTACGTACAGCAGACGCGACACGCTGGCATGGGAAGCCATTCCGGAAGCAATCGTTCCCGCAAGAGCGCCGGCCAAGAAAAACCACTGAAAGAACTTTCCCCCGACATACAATGCGATTTCCGGTGAAGTAGCATCGGGATTTTTAAATCGTGAAATGTCCGGAAATACAGCCTGTGTAAAATAAGAAGCAACAATAAAAATTAAGCCACCGATCAATGCCGTAAGAAAAATAGCACGCGGAATCGTTTTCACTGGATTTGGCGTTTCCTCCGCATATGTCGTAACAGCATCAAATCCAAGGAAAGAAAAACAGAGCACGGTCGCACCCACAATCAATGCCGATATCTGCATGTCCGGTGTATAAAAGGGTTCTGTTGGGAAAGCGGTTCCATAACCTGCTCCGCCAAGCAATTCACGAATCGCCAAGACAACAAAGATAGCGACTACAAGAATCTGGTACACAACAAGAAATGTGTTCAAATTGGACATCGATGTTACACCGACTACGTTCATGAATGTTACGACTGCTACAAACCCCACTACCCAGACCCATGCCGGGACGGTTGGAAACAACGCTGAGAGATAAATCTGCGTCAACAGTACATTAACCATGGGAAGCAACAAATAATCTAGTAGGGAAGACCAACCTACCACAAATCCTAGATGGGGGTTAATCGACTTTTGGGTATACGTGTATGCAGACCCGGCGCTTGGGAAAGCCCGAACCATTCTCCCGTAACTAAATGCGGTAAATAGCATGGCAGCCAAAGCGATAACATAAGCAAGCGGGACATGTCCATTCGCTTCATCAGAAGCAATGCCAAACGTATCGAATACTACCATAGGTGTCATATAACCGACCCCTAGCATAACGATTGGCCATAGTCCTAAAGAACGCTTTAGGCTTGCAGATTTTTGCATTGATCACTCCTCCTCACAATAAGAACAACAAAAAATTCTTGTACAGTTTCTAAAAAGCAAATAGTGTGCCATATATAAAAATTAGAAATATTTTAAATGAAGAAAGGAGAATTGCTCTTTATTGTGAGGAAAATTAGGCAGAAAAACAATTAGGGAATATTTTGGAAGCTTATCGAAGCTTTAAAATAGTATGAAAATGCGCATACATTATGCACAAAAGAATAAGGCACCCTTCCTTCGGAAAAGTACCTTATTTCTACTATATTATGCGTTTTTCTTTAATGTCTGATATTGAGCTTGTACCTGAACTGCTTTTTCTTGACGCAAATACACAAACCAATAGACCGCTCCGACAAAAATTGCGCCGCCTACAGCATTTCCTAAGAATACCGGTACGAAGTTGCCCAGATACTCCATCCATGTAACCTTACCGGCAAAGATCGCTGCCGGAATGACGAACATGTTTGCTACAACGTGCTGAAATCCAATCGTAACAAACGCCATGATCGGAAACCAAATACCTAGGATCTTGCCTGCAATATCGTCTGATGCAAAGGCAAGCCATACACCAAGACATACAAGCCAGTTACATCCTATCGCCGATATAAAGGCCTGAAAAAAGCTATCATTAAGCTTTGCTTCTGCAATAGCAACCGTCTTCGCAAGAAATGGACCCGCTTCTGTCAATCCAACCACATGACCGAAGAAATATGCCACAAAGACTGCGCCCACAAAGTTAGCAATCGTAATCCAGAACCAATTGCGTGCGATTTGGACCATTGTCACCCGACGCGACATCATTGCGATCGGAAGTGTCATCATATTGCCAGTCAATAGCTCACCACCGGCCATAATTACAAGCATAAGTCCAATCGGGAAGACCGCTCCGCCAAGAAATGATGCGAAGCTGCCCCACTCTTTTGGCAAATTGCCAATCGTACGAATATCCAATAAAAATCCTAATGCAATAAATGCGCCGGCAAGAAAACCGAGGACAAGCATGTCCGGTACAGACATCCCCGCTTTTTTTGCTCCAATTTCCACTGCATTCTTTGCCACTTGCTGTGGTGAATGAAATGCCATCTTCTCTCCCCTATTCCCTTAAACGCTCTCTATAATGTTATAGCTTCTGTCCCATCCCTTTAAGAAAACCGAGCATAACAGTCATGGCCCGATTGATATCTGGGTCCTTGTAAGCTTTCATTAAATCCATCATTCCGGTTTTCTTTCCTGCACGTACTTCTTCAGCAGAATGCTGCATCCCATTCACGATGCCTTCGAATACCTTCTTGACTGTATCCGGCTCTAGTTCACCTAGCATGCCAACAGCGCCCATGACGTTATTTACACCGCGTGTCATCGTTGGCTTGGATAGCTGGGAAACCCCTATTTCCATTACTTTTTCACGTGATTCGATCAATCCGCCAATGACTTCAAGCGCCCCGCTCTCGTGCAGCAGTTGAATGATTCTCAACGTCTCCTGCAGCGCTTCTCCGTTCTTTGCGACAAAGCCGATCAGCTCTCCTAGCGATTGAGCCTGCTTTTCAGCCTCGGTTGGTTCATTTCTATTTACGACCGTTGTGGGTTTGGCCATCTATTTCTCCCCCTGTCCGGCAGTTTCAAGCGTGAGGTAATCCGCACGCTTCCATTTGCGTTCAACTTCCACACCACGCTGCGGATTTCGTGTGCCAAAACGGGAATTAAACCGTGGAAGCGGATTTTCCCCTTCTACTTCTAGCACCTGCATTTTGACCTTTGTTTCCTTATATGCTGGTGTATGCGTAGTCAGGTCAAAGAAGCTGTTCGTTAACAGGTTCACCGCTGAGTCTTCACTGGTAGAATTCATTGGCACATAAATTTCTTTTCCCTGTACACGATCTGTAACGACAACACGCATACGAACCGCACCATATTCAGATTCTAGGCGAACAAGCGAACCGTCCTTCACTCCACGCTCTTTGGCAAGTTCTGGTGAAATCTCCACAAATGTATCCGGCGCTTTATACATCAATCCTGATGACTTGTTCGTCATGTTTCCTTCATGGAAATGCTCAAGCAGACGACCATTGTTTAAGAACAGATCGTATTCGGCTGGAACCTCAACCGGCGGGATCCAATCTGTCGGCGTCAGGCGTGCTTTACCATCTGGGAACGGGAATCGCTCTTCATACAGAAGTGGCGTATCCGTACCATCAGCTTGTACCGGCCATAGTAAGCTGCTATAGCCTTCAAGACGCTCGTATGCTACTCCGGCAAACAGCGGTGCAAGGCTTGCGGCCTCCGCCATAACCTCACCAGGGTTAGCATACTTCCAATCCGCCCCAAAACGGTTAGCCAGATTAACAAGAATCTGCCAGTCTGGACGCGACTCACCCAGCGGTTCCAACGCTTTATACATACGCTGAATCCGACGTTCAGTATTTGTAAATGTACCTTCTTTTTCAAGGCTTGGACTTGCCGGCAATACTACATCGGCAAACTGTGCTGTTTTGGTCAAGAATACGTCCTGTACGACGAAGAACTCAAGCTTCTCAAGAGCCGCATGAATATAGTTGGCGTTTGCATCCACCCATGCCATATCTTCACCCATCAAGAACATCGCCTTCATATCGCCATTGTGTATGGCTTCAATCATGCCATGGTTATCCAGCCCTTTTTCTGCTGGAAGCTTCACGTTCCATGCCTTCTCATAACGCTCCCGTACTGCATCATCCGTTACGAGTTCATATCCCGGATAGAAGTTCGGCAGTGTGCCGAAGTCACAGGCTCCCTGTACGTTGTTATGTCCGCGCAGCGGGAATGCTCCCGCATTCGGACGCCCGAAGTTACCTGTCACCAGCAGAAGGTTACTGATTGCCGTACTCGTTTCACT
This sequence comes from Aneurinibacillus sp. REN35, assembly GCF_041379945.2. Classification (NCBI taxonomy): domain Bacteria; kingdom Bacillati; phylum Bacillota; class Bacilli; order Caryophanales; family Paenibacillaceae; genus Aneurinibacillus; species Aneurinibacillus baijiui. The sequence continues at coordinate 94,644 of NZ_JBFTXJ020000013.1, forward strand.
CGCGCCGCAGTGCTGCGTAACACCCATTGCCCAGAAGATTGCTGTCCCATCGGCCTCATGAATCATTTTTGCTGTCTGAATCATTTGTTCTTTCGGGATACGCGTCGTTTTTTCTGCATAGTCAAGCGTATAGGTTTCAAGCGATTTTTTGTATTCTTCAAATCCGTTCACACGTTGGTGAATGAATGCAATATCATGCCATCCTTGATCAATGATGTACTTTGTCACTGCGGAAAGCCATACATGGTCTGTTCCCGGTGCCGGGCGCAGGAAGAGGTCAGAACGCTCAGCCATCTCATTTTTGCGCAGATCGGCAACGATAAGCTTGCGTCCATTCACTTTGCGCGCACGCTTCAGACGCGTTGCGATAACCGGATGCGCCTCTGCCGGATTGGCTCCGACAATAATACCAAGACCTGCGCCTGCCATATCATAAATCGTACCCGCGTCGCCGCCGTAGCCTACTGTGCGGAATAGACCGGTTGTTGCCGGTGATTGACAGTAGCGCGAACAGTTGTCGATGTTGTTCGTTCCGATGATCGAACGCGCTAATTTTTGAAGCAAAAAGTTCTCTTCATTCGTACATTTAGAAGAAGAAATAAAGGCGAAGGTGTCCGCGCCTTCACGCGCTTTGATCTCTTGGAATTTGCTTACAATCAGATCAAACGCTTCCTCCCATGTCGCTTCATGGAACTCATCGTCTCTGCGAATAAGCGGCTTTGTCAAACGGTCCTCACTATTGACAAAATCCCAGCCGAACTTTCCTTTTACACAAGTTGAAATACCGTTTACCGGTGCGTCTGGCGTCGGCTCGATTTTTAGAATCTTACGGCCTTTTGTCCATACATCGAACGTACAGCCTACACCACAGAACGTGCACACGGTCTTCGTCTTCTTGGTCCGAGTTGCGCGAAGGGTCGCTTCCAGCTCGGAAACGGCAAAGATACCACTGTAACCAGGCTCTACTTCTTTCACCAGTTCAATCATCGGACTCATTACTTCCGGCTTCATGCCCGTCATGATGCCCGCTTCACCCAGCATAGATTTCTCCATAAGCGCATTACATGGACATACGTTCACGCAATGACCGCAGGATACACATGACGATTCATTGATCGCTACATCGTTATCCCAAATTACACGCGGACGCTCACGTTCCCAATCAATAGAGAGCGTCTCGTTGACCTGTACATTCTGACAGGCTTCTACGCATTGACCGCACAAAATACACTGGTCGGCATCATAACGGTAGAACGGATGAGACATATCTACTTCATATGGCTTTTCTTTGTACGGATACTTTTGATGCTCAATCTCCATCATTTCTACTGTATTATGAATGCGGCAATTTCCGTTGTTGTTATCACAAACCGTACAGTACAGCTGATGATTTTCAAGGATACGATCCATCGCTTCTACCTGTGCTGCCTTAACTGCTGTCGATTTGGTCTCGATATTCATGCCTTCCGCTACCTTTGTTGCACAGGAGCGCATCAATTGACCGTCAATCTCCACCATACATGTATCACAGGTCTGAATCGTTCCCAGATTCGGATGATAGCAAATATGCGGAATATCAATGCTTTGTTCTTTAATGACATCGACTACATTCTGTCCTGGACTTGCCTGATACTGTTGGCCATTAATACGGACGGACAGCTTTGTTGTATTCATCTTTCTCCCCCTTATTTTTTCATAAATCAGCAGGCCGGTTCTTTGTTTGATCTATACGAAACAAAAAAATTCCACCATAAAACGGGCATTTTAGAGATTTCGGATGCACTCCGAACTTTATCTCTACAACAACCGTTTCATGATGGAATAATCTTCGACACGCAAGTACCGGTAACCAGTCCGCCATATACAAAAAAGCAGTACGATTAAGAAGAGGCGAAGAATGCGTTTTCAGCAATCGACCCTACGACTTAACCAAATATATGCTTTACCTTATGTATATTATATCTTAACATACATGTAACATTATAGACACAATCTTACTCACTGTCTAGATCTAATGAACGATCAAAAACAAAAACTGTCATCGCTGTATCCATCTCAAACCGAAAGTCCACGAATAATGTCACAAGCTTGGCGTGCACCAGTTCTTCCAGCGGTTTTCCTACAGAAGGATCTTCGTAGATTTTTTTTATGAATTCTGTGCGTGTCGCATGAATCATCCGCTGCCCTTCCTGTGACCGGCTCATAAATTTCTCCACGCTGCTCAAATTTCCTTTCATCTCACAGATCGCCCACGGTCCAACAAAGCGCGTAATAATATGTGTGGGTCCCTTTCCGACATGCGTCTTTCTGATTTCCCGCACGACATTGCTGAATTCATGAGCGATACGCGCCCGATTCGATTTTTCCATACGTATCCTTCCTCCCTTGTTGTAGCATTGCATGTTTTATATGCGAATGCAAGAGAGCGCATTTATTTTTATTTTGACATTGGAAGCAAAAAGCATAGAATAGAAACTGGCACGAAAAATCATTGATTACTAAACGGAAGTGAGAAATTATGAGTCAGCCTATCGTCCATAAACGAGCTGTTATGCGTTATGAAGATAACGAAATGCGCCCCTACGAAGATTCAATCGTGACCGAATTCCCTGTGACTATTTTCCTTAACGAAGAGGAGTTCGCAACCGTTGTATGCACTCCTGAATATATAGAAGATCTTGTTGTCGGCTTCCTTGCTTCCGAGGGCGTTATTCGATCTTATCCAGATATTAAAAGCTTGCTCGTACAGGAAGAAGAGGGCTTCGCCTATGTAGAATTGCATAAAGCCCATAAGCTTAGCCAACAATTCTATTCCAAACGCTATATTACATCTTGCTGTGGAAAAAGCAGGCAAAATTTTTACTTTTACAATGATGCACGTACAGCTAAAAAGATGACCGAGAAAAACGTTTCTCTCTCCGTAGAGGATTGTTTCCGGCTTGTACGGGACATGCAGGATGGATCTGAGTTATTTCAGAATACAGGCGGTGTTCATAATGCCGCATTGTGTGACCGAGGTGGCGTCCTTCTCTCCCGCATGGATATCGGACGTCATAATGCATTAGACAAGATTTACGGATATTGTCTGAAGCATAATATTTCTTTAGAAGATAAAATCATTGCTTTCAGCGGACGTATTTCTTCAGAAGTGCTATTGAAAGTAGCCAAAATTGGCTGTGAAGTTATCCTGTCTAAGTCTGCGCCGACAGGACTGGCATTAGAACTGGCGGAAGAGCTAGGCATTACTGCTGTTGGTTTTATTCGGGGCCGTTCTCTTAATGTCTATACTCATCCTGAACGCATCAACTCGTAAACGTTTATGTTATAAGAAAAAATAACATAGCCCTGTGTTCTTTGCTTAGTTCAAATCACAGGGCCATGTCATTATATTCTTGTTTTACTATTGAATTAAATGCCAATAGATACGAATTTTGTTTCTAAAAATTCTTCTACTGCATAACGGCCGCCTTCTCGTCCGATTCCACTCTCTTTAAATCCTCCAAATGGTGCCTGAGTTTGAGTAGGAGCCCCATCATTAATGCCTATAATTCCGTATTCAAGCACTTCTGACATTCTAAAGCAGCGGCTATTATTCTGTGTATAAACATAAGCTGCTAATCCATATTGCGTATCATTTGCCAGCTCTATAACTTCTGCTTCCTCTTTAAATGTGATGATCGGAACAACGGGTCCGAAAGTTTCTTCCGTGTAAATCTTCATCTCAGGTGTTGCCTCAGCAATAACAGTGGGTTCACAATAAAATCCCTGACTGTACTCGCCATCTGTTAAGCGTTTTCCACCATATATGATTTTTCCGCCCTTTTCCTCGGCATCCTGAATGTGCTCCAATACTTTGTTCAATCCATTTTCATTCACTAGCGGACCGATTTCCGTATCCTTATTTCTTCCATCCCCAATTTTCACTTTCTTCAATCTTTCAACCAGCTTGTCAGTAAATTCATTTGCAACAGACTCATGAACGTACAATCTATTGGTACAAATACACATCTGGCCGGAATTGCGGAATTTGCTTTCAAATAAACCCACTACTGCATCATCAAGATTTGCATCCTCGAAAACAATGAATGGAGCATGTCCGCCTAATTCAAGACTAACTCGTTTCACTGTCTTTGCCGCGCCTTCCATTAATAGCTTCCCTACGCGGGTAGAACCGGTAAAGGCAATCTTGCGCACTTTTTTATTATCTATAAACTCTTTACCAATGGACTCAGGATTTCCGATTACAAGATTTACCGTTCCTTTTGGAAAACCTGCCTGCTCAATTAGTTCAAACAAGCGAATTGCGCTAAGCGGCGTACTCTCTGCCGGTTTCAATACAATCGTACATCCGGCTGCAAGCGCGGGGGCAATCTTACGCACCACCATATTTACAGGGAAATTCCAAGGAGTAATAGCAGCAACAACTCCCACAGGATGTTTTGTTACCATAATTCGCTTATTAGGAAGAGAGGACGGTACAGTCTCTCCATAAATTCTTTTTGCTTCTTCCGCATACCACATAAAGTTATCTACAGCGCCTAGCACTTCACCCTTTGCCTCGCGCAAGGGCTTACCCATCTCAGCAGAAATAATACCAGCCAATTCATCGCGATGATTACGAACAAGTTCAGCGAGATTACTCAAATATTTAGATCGTTCTCTCGCTGTTAGTTGAGACCAGCCTTTAAATGCTGCATCTGCCGCGGCAATTGCCTTCTTGGCATCACGTCCATCCCCAAAGCTGGCAGTGCCGATTAATTCACCTGTTGCAGGATTCATAACTTCGTAGGTCTCTTCACTTTCTGCCTCTACCCACTCACCGTTGATATACATTTTTTTGCTATCTGTCATATTGTATAATTCTCCTCCAAGTAATACTGAAAATTCTTTTTTTCTAGTTATACTGTTCTATACTGGCTTAATCGCTTCAAATGGATTTTTGCATTTATTACAATAAAAGATGCTGCGGCACGCTGTCGGTCCGAATATATTATCAATTACTACGCGGGGCGAATTACAATACGGACACTCAACTTCCCAGGTGCCTTCCTGCTTCGATTCAAGTGGCGGAGGGGCGATGCCGAGTTCTTTTAACTTTTCTCTTCCTTCTGCCGTAATCCGGTCAGAAGTCCAAATCGGATTTTTTATGAGAATGACCTTCACTTCGTGAATCTCACTAATTGTAGATACAGATGTAATAATATCGTTTTCTATCATATTGAGCGCAGGACAGCCTACATATGTCGGCAGCAACTTGACAGCAACGCTGCCATCTTGCACCTGAACATCTTCAATCATTCCCATCTCAATCAAACTAACAGAAGTCATTTCAGGGTCTGTGACCTCCTGCAGTTTATTCCATACCTTTTGTTCAAGAGATGTACAAACGTCTTGCATCTTGCTCCCCCTTTTACCACCTAGCCTGTGGCGCAAGCTTATAAACCTCACTTAACTCGTTAAGAGCATCTACGAACGCAGTAGTATGCTGTCCATCCCTTCCGGTTTCGGCCATCGAAAGGGGTTCACCTGGCCAGAATAGATCATAACTTTCCAGTTTTTCTTTCATTACGCTCATAAATGTTTCCCGCAGAACTTCTTCGGATGATAGCAAACCAAATTGAACAAACTCTTTAGCTTTCGGCCCTAAATCAAGCAAGGAGCCTATATCTTCCCATGTTTTTTTAATTGCTGCATCCAAACGCATTTGTGCTTCATCGGTGCTATGTGACAACTGATCAATCCAGATTTCCCAATGATACAAATGATAGAACTGTTCTCTTTTTATTTTTTTGGCGATATCTGCAAGCGGAACATACGAACACTGTTCAAGAGCATCAAGTCGAATTTTCTTGAATACTTCATACGCATAATTACGGATAATCGCATAGCCCCAATCGTAATCTGGATTCTCCTTATAATCTCCTTGACCATTCACACGCTCAACAAAAATTGCGTTCTTATATTCTTCCGGATTTCTTAAATGAGCAAGATCATCTGCTTTCCCAACGCCTAGTTCTTCTAACATTTGATAATACATAGCTGAATGCCCCATTGTATCCTGTGTAATAGAAGAGAATGCTACGTCTTCTTCAATATGTGGACATAAACCAAGCCATTCAGAACCACGATGGCTGATCAGCAAATCATCATCAGCCAATTGATAAATCAGCTCTACGAGTGCTTGGTGAAATTGCTGATCTTGCTTTGCTTCTTCTGGTGTATTGTATTTTTTTCCCACTGTCTAGCTCCTCCTTCTCCATTATAAAGATGTATTCTTTTGTTCGAGTTCTCTCCAGCGCGACGGAATGTATCCGTAATGAGATGGCTGACGATACTCTTTATTGTCAATCCGTTGAAGAGTATGGCGTTTTTCCGGTGATATTGTATGAATGTTTTCTCTCTTTACAACAAAGATGTTAGATGGCACTTCTTCTCTGCGCATGAAGTTTTCCTGTGCCATACTTAAAGCGATTTCAGGAGTTGGCGCTAAAAGGCTAAATTGGCTCTCAAATTTTGAGACCAAATCTTTTTGGCTAAACACTTCATATACATCATAGTCCTTGGTGTTATGCTGGTTCATCAATTACACCCACTTTCATTAGCCGCTTTTTGTTTGTGAAGCAAGGCCTCTCTAACCCATACATTATTTTCAAAACCGATTCTCCGCAAATTCAGACGGTTTTGTGAGCGCGGGCCTTGATTTTTTCCAATCACGTCTTTTAGATAGTTGTAGTCTGGATGGGTATATACCCATCGCTGCTTCTCCTCATCGTAATAAATATTATCGTCCGGAACCTTAAGTCCAAGCGCACGGATTTGCGGAACATATTTTCCGATAAATTCTTGTCTTAACTCTTCATTTGTCTTGCTTCTAATTCTATAGCGGATGTTTACTGTTTGATTGCTCTTAATTTTTTCGGTTTCTGGCGGGCCAAAGAACATCATCAACGCAGGCCACCAACGGTTAAGCGCATCCTGTATCATTTCACGCTGCTGTTCAGTTCCATCCCCCAGGGCAATAACCATATCTTCTCCATGATAAGCATGAAAGCGTTCTTCTAAAATAATCCTCTTAAGTGCACGCGCATATGGAGCATAGGAGGTTTGTGCCAGCATTTTTTGCGTAACAATAGCAGCCCCATCCACAAGCCAGCCAATGAGTGCAGCATCAGCCCAGCTAAGTGCTGGCATATGAAACACATTATGAAACTTTAAACGCCCAGCATACAAGTCCTGTAATATATCTTCTCTTGTCTTTCCAATCGGTTTCATCAAGTCTTCAGCAACACGAAGAAGGAGCTGTCCATGTCCAACTTCATCCTGCACCTTAGCCATTAATGAAAGCTTTCTTTTTAACGTCGGCGTTTTCGGAACCCATTCTTTTTCTGGAAATGCCCCCATGATTTCACTTATACCATGCATAGCGATAAGTTTAATTAATTGTTCCCGATAATCTTCAGGCATCCAGTCATCTGCTTCAATTTTTTCTCCACGCTCAATAAGAGCCGTGAATTCCTCTAATTTTTCGACCTCACTTTTTTCATAAAGAGCTAATTGGTCCGGCATCCTAATCCTCCTCAAAATTATATTACGCTTTTATAACGTTATATTAACATATCGTCATATATATAACAATCTAAAAAAAGAATTTTCTGTCATTATTCAAAAATAAAAAGGGGAGAAACTCCCCTTTTCAGGCTTATGGAACCAACTGAAATTTTCCGTCTTTCACTTGTAGGATAACCATACTCGTTTCACTTAGGCCGTTATGATCTTTTTCACTAAAGACAAATTCACCAGTAACTCCAACATGCTTAAGCGAGCGTAAAGCGTCGTTAAGTTTAGAGGCATCTCCATTGGTCGCCTTTAAACCTTCCGCTAAAATATTAAGGCCGTCATACGCATATCCTGCAAAACCATCCGGTATACTGTTATATTCTTTTTTATATGCTTCGACAAATTCCTTAATCACTTTCGTCTGCGGATCTTCTGCTTTCAATTGATCCGGCACAAGCAGTTTACCAGCCAGCATATATACTCCTTCTGCCGCTTCACCAGCCAATTCAATAAACTTATTATTAGCACTGCCATGACTGCTAATGATCGGAATCGTTAATCCTAGCTGTTTAGCTTCTTTTACAATGGTAGAAGGACCTGGGTTTGTACCTGCAATAATCAGAGCGGATGCACCGCTACCCTTAATCTTCGTCAGCTGTGTACTCATGGAATTGTCTTTCGTACCATATTTCTCTTCTGCGACAATGGTAATTCCATATTCTGATGCAAATGCTTTTAACTGTTTTGCCCATCCGCTGCCATAAGGATTGCTATCATAAAGTACAGCAATGCTTGTCATGTTCTTCTCTTTTAGGAAAGTGTAAATACGCTTTGTACCATGAATATCCGTATGTGGCGTTTTAAAAATACCCGCACGCACAGGATTTGTGATTTCATCAGCTGCTGCCATCGAAATCATCGGCAGTTTTTCATCTTCTGCAAACTTTGCCATACCAAGAGATGGACCGCTGCCTGAGGAACCCAGCACAGCCAATACCCCATCCGTTTTCGCCAGCTTCTTAACTGCCTTTACGGCTTCTGTATTATCTGACTTATCATCTTCAATTTTCATTTCAATTTTTTTGCCGTTTACCCCGCCATTTTCATTAATTTTTTTTGCCAGCAATTCAACTGCCTGCTTTTCTGGCATGCCAAGCGGGCTATTCGGTCCTGTAAGCGAAAAGACAGCCCCTACTTTTATTGTCTCTGCCGAATTCTCCGGTGCACCTGATTTTGCCTCTCCCTGTGCTTGCTTACTCTCCTGCCCACAGGCACTGAGAAGAAGCAGCGCCGCCATACAGATTAGAGACAGAACCCTCGTCATTCCTTTACTCATTTCCCTTCCCCCTTTGTATCTATTCATACAATTTAGTAGTAAGCCTGCGGGTACATGCCCGCTGGATAACCCTCTTATTACGCATGTTTCTGTCCTAGGTATGCGGATTGGACACGTGGGTCGCTCACCACTTCCGCCGCTGTTCCTTCTAACATCACTTCACCTGTATGCAGAACATACGCTCGATCAGATACAGCTAATGCTGCAACAGCGTTCTGCTCTACAAGCAGAATAGTTGTCCCCCACTCGTTACGAATCTCTTGAACGATTTGTAAAATCTCTTTTGCAATAAGCGGGGCAAGACCCAATGACGGTTCATCTAATAAGAGCAGCTTAGGACGTGATAGAAGAGCACGCCCGATGGCAAGCATCTGTTGCTGTCCACCCGAAAGTGTTCCTCCCATCTGCCACTTTCTCTCCCCGAGAATGGGAAATCTCCTATATACATCTTCAATCTCTTTTTTAATTTCTTTTTTCCCAACATGATGAACCCGGTATGAGGCACCAAGCCAAAGATTGTCTTCTACAGTTAACGTAGAGAAAATCTGTCGTCTTTCGGGTACATGTGCCATTCCTTTGCTTATCATCTTCTCTGCCGGAACAGAAGACACATCTTGTCCAAATAGTTTTACTACTCCCTGCTTTCTCTGGTGTAAGCCACAGATACAGTTGAGTAGTGTCGTTTTCCCCGCCCCGTTTGATCCAAGCAAGGATACAATTTCCGCTTCATTAACACGCATGTTAATATCATGAAGCACTTGAATGGGACCATATTTTGCTATCATGTTTTCTACTTCAAGAACGACTGGCACAGTCATGCCTCTCCCCCTTTTATTTATGCAGTTACCGCTTCTTCCCCCAAGTATGCTGCGATGACCCTTGGGTCTTTCTGAATATCTTCTGGTAGACCTTCTGTAATTTTTTCACCCTGATCAAGTACAACAATTCGATCAGCCACGTTCATAATCATGTCCATGTCATGCTCAACAAGTAAAAGGGAAATGCCGTCTTCACGAAAACGTGTAAAAATGCTGCTCATTTCCGCTGTTTCAGTATGATTTAGTCCGGCTGCCGGCTCATCCAAAAGCAATAGCTGCGGACTCGTCCCTATAGCACGAGCAATCTCCATTAGCCGAAGCTTACCGTACGACAAGCTTCCAGCCATGGTATCGGCTAATGAAGCAATTCCTACCTGTTCAAGCAACTCCAACGCTTTTTCTCTCATCATCTTCTCTTCTCGTCTAGCACCAGGAAGCCTAAAACCGCAGGAGAAAATCCCCGCCCTGGCACGTGTATGCAATCCAACCATTACATTCTCAAGCACTGTCATATCATCAAACGTCTGTAAATTTTGGAATGTGCGCGCGATACCCATTTCAGCATAAAGATGCCCTGGAACATCCTGAAGGGGACGATTTTGAAACAAAATAGAACCTTCAGACGGTGGAATAACACCGGAGATGACATTTAGTGCTGTACTTTTACCTGCCCCATTGGGTCCAATTAATGCCACAATTTCACCAGGAAAAATATCAAACGAAACATGGCTAACCGCACGTACACCACCAAAGCTACGCGAAACATTATCTACCTGAAGCAATCGTTGTTTCATGCGCCCATTTCCTTTCGTACTTGCTGCTCTTTTATTTCTTCTGCTCCACCTGGTTTTTGCAGGTTGTTTTTTCTACCGGCAATAAACTTTTCTAGCAGAAGCTGAATACGTGGTACTAACCCTTCAGGCATAAAAATAATGCAAAGAATAAGAATCGCCCCAAATACAATCGTATCTACATCACCTTGCAAACCGGAGATGTGCTCCCCTAGAACAATTAGCACTTCGCTAATTGCTACAATAATCACCGTTCCCACCAGGGCACCCCAGATGCTTGCCATACCACCTATTACTACCATTGTTAAAAATTTAATGGATTCATGCAGTCCAAATGGCTGCGGGTCAAGAATGCCTACATAGTGTCCATATAAACCTCCGGAGATGCCTGCAAATAACCCACTTATAATAAAAGCACTCAATTTATAACTGCGTACATGTACCCCCATCGAAGTAGCGGCAACTTCACTTTTATGAATGGCGCGATAAGCCCTACCAATTCGTGAGTGTAAAATATTAAGTGAGAAAACAAGAACAATGGTAACTATTCCCCATACGAAGTAATACATAGAAAGCTCATTCTCACCAAATAGCGGAATCGAAGGAATACCAATAATTCCACTGGCACCTCCCGTTACAGGTTCCCACTCAACAATAAGGATTTGTACAATATAACCAACTGCTAGCGTAGCCATTGCTAGATAGTAGCCTTGCAAGCCGGCAATGGCTCTCGCCATCAAAAAAGCAACGGCCGCTGGAACAAGCGCAGCACAAAACAATGACAAGCCAACTGGCAATCCGTATTTTCCAGAAAGAATAGCTGATGTATAAGCGCCAATACCCCAGAATGCTGCTTGACCAAGAGATATTTGCCCGGAGAGTCCCATAACAAGACACAGACCTATGGTAACGATGGCATACAAGCCAACGATAGTTCCAACTGAATGATAATACTCACTGGACAAGAGGAAAGGATACATACAAACAAACCCTGCATACAATAGAAAAGGGAGTTTTAACTTTTTTAGTATCATGTATGCTACAATCCTCCTTTTCCAACATTTCGTTCACTAAATAACCCATGCGGCTTTATAATAAGAACAACAATGATCACTAAAAAAGCAATAGCGTCTTTCAAACCGGAACTGATATAGCCCGCTCCAAGTGATTCAAGCATACCAATAAGAAAACCGGCTATTGTCACTCCTAAGGGGTTTTGTAATCCTCCCAGAATTGCTGCTGAGAATCCTTTAATTCCAAGAAGCACACCAATATCGTAAGAGGTAACACTAAGCGGTGCGATCATGATTCCTGCAATAGCCCCCGTTCCTGCACTAATCGAAAATGCAATAAGTGCCATTTTTTCAGGGCTTATGCCCATAAGCCGTGCAGCGAGTATATTAATGGAACAAGCATTAATCTTCTTACCGATCATTGTCCGATTCATCATATACCACAAGCAAAAGAGTATGACCACAACTGAGAGAATAATCCAAATACTCTGCTCGGCAATCGAAAGTCCTTTTATAGAAATGGCTTCACTTCCAGTGATAGGCGGAAGTGCAAAGGCATCTTTACCCCATATCATACTGGCAATACCTCGAATTAATGTTGACACTCCTATCGTTAAAATAATCAGGCTAATGGGGCTGGCATTTCGAGCAAATCTAACAACATAACGTTGTAACACCATACCAATTATGACAACAATACCTACAGCAATAAGAAAAGCCAATCCATATGGAACATGCAGGCCCAGTAAGGCAACCGTAAGCATGCCCCCCAACATAAGAAACTCTCCTTGCGCCATATTAATAACTTTACTTACGTTATAGATTGTTACAAAACCAATTGCCACAATCGCATAAATGCCTCCCCCAACGATTCCATTTGTAATATATTGCATTAACTCAGCCATTATGGTCTCCTTCTCTCTTTACTATGACTCATTAACTTTTCTTTTCTCGGATTCGTTCAATAATGGTGGCAATTCCCTGACCAACCCCAATACACATAGAGGCTAGCCCATAACGTACATCGCGTCGTTCCATCTCGTATAACAGCGTGGTCAAAATTCGTGCTCCACTTGCACCTAGCGGATGCCCCAGCGCAATGGCACCTCCGTTTACATTCACACGTTCCGGATTGACACCAAGCTCTCGTACACTTGCTACTGCTTGAGCTGCAAATGCTTCATTGAATTCGAATAAGTCAATATCTTCTATAGTAAGCCCCACCTGCTGTAACGCCTTGCGAGTAGCAGGTACAGGTCCGATACCCATCATAGAAGGATCGACGCCAGCAACAGCCGATGCAATAATACGCGCCCGAGGTATAAAACCTAGTGCTTTCGCTTTTTCTTCTTCCATTACTAATAAAGCCGCAGCCCCATCATTAATCCCGGAAGAATTACCGGCCGTTACAGTACCGTTCTTTTTAAATAGAGTAGGGAGACCTTTCAATTGTTCCCTCGTTGTCTCAGGCCTTGGATGTTCATCTGTATCTATCAAGGTAATTTTACCTTTCCGATCCCGGACCTCTACAGGAACAATTTCATCTGCAAATTTTCCTTGTGCAAGTGCGTGAGCATACTTCTGCTGACTTTCATAAGCAAAGTTATCTTGCTCCTCACGAGTTATGTTATATTCACTGGCAACATTCTCTGCCGTTTCCCCCAAACTAATGGGTGGATAAACTGCCGCCATTTTATCATTTACCATACGCCAGCCAAGCATTGTATCGTACATCTGCTGATTGCCACGCTGAAATGCAGCCTCTGGCTTTAGCATTACAAGCGGTGAGCGGGTCATGCTCTCTGTTCCACCTGCGATATACACATCCCCTCGTCCAGCAATAATGGCGTTTGCACTTTGGTTGACTGCCTCTAGTCCTGAGCCGCACAGACGGTTCACTGTCACCCCCGGTACACTGACGGGTATACCTGCCAGTAGCAGCGACATCCGGGCTACATTTCGATTATCCTCTCCAGCTTGATTTGCACATCCAAAATATACATCGTCAATTATTGCTGGGTCGAGGTTGCTGCGCTGTACAATATGCTGTATAACATTAGCACCCAAATCATCAGGACGGACACTTTTTAATGCACCGCCGTGTCGGCCAATAGGTGTACGTATGGCATCTACAATGACCGGTATTCTCTTCATCTCCATCTCCTCCTGTCTACTCCCACGCTTCCACCAGCGTTGCTAGTCCTTGTCCGCCCCCGATGCAGAGTGAAACAATTCCCAACTTTTTCTTGCGGCGGCGCAATTCATATAGGATGGTACTCAATAATCGCGCCCCGCTCGCACCCAATGGATGACCCAGTGCTATAGCACCTCCATTTACATTGATACGCTCCTTTGGAATTCCAAGTTCTTTTATACACGCAAGCGCCTGTGAGGCGAATGCTTCATTCACTTCAAACAGATCAATATCCTCGATCTTCAATCCCGTCTCCGCACACAATTGGCGAATCGCCGCTACTGGACCCATTCCCATAATACGAGGATCGACTCCCACACTTGTAAAGTGAACGATCTTTCCAAGTGGCGTAACACCATATCGTTCGATTGCTTCTTTACTCATCACGACTACTGCTGCTGCTCCATCATTAATACCTGATGAGTTACCTGCCGTTACGCTTCCATTTTGACGAAAAGCGGGCTTAAGTCGGGCAAGCGATTCAAGTGTGACATCACGTCTTGGATGCTCATCAGTTTGTACTATATGCGGCTCCCCTTTTTTCTGCGGAACGACAACCGGAACAATTTCCTCTGTGAAAAAACCTTTATCTATAGCACGCACGGCACGCAGTTGGCTTTCATAAGCAAACGCATCCTGCTCCTCCCGGCTAATATTGAATACTTCTGCTACATTCTCTGCCGTCTCTCCCATGGTTAAATCACCATACAGATTGACCGGTGCAGAGCGAGGCCCACCAAAAGATTCTATGAGTGTTTGTCCACCACGTTGAAACGGTTGTGTAAACTTTTCAAGAATATATGGAGAGCGGGTCAAATTTTCCACACCACCTGCAACAATTACTTGCCCGTGTCCTCCCATAATCGATTGAGCGGCTAGGTTGATGGCCTCTAACCCCGATGCACAGACACGGTTAACAGTCAGCCCGGGTACTTTCTCCGGAAGTTTGGCTTTCAATAAACCTACGCGCGCAATATTGATAAAAGGTCCTGCGGAAATGACGTTGCCCATAATAACGCTATCTATATCTTCACCTGAGATTTCAGCACGCCTTATCACTTCCGTTATAACCGTAGCGCATAAATCATCATTAGGTATATCTTTCAAACCGCCCCCTAATTTTCCAATCGGTGTGCGGACAGCTGCTGCTATATATGCTTCTTTTCTGACGTATTTCATCGGTTCACTACCCCTGCTTGTTCATACTGGTAGAAGCCTCGTCCGGTACGTATTCCGGTACGTCCTGCTAATACAAGCTTACGCAGAAGAGATGCCGGACGATAACGCTCCTCTCGCGTCTCGCGATGCAGACCATAGATTACAGCCAATACATCATCAAGTCCAATACGATCTGCCCATTCTAGAGGTCCATAAGGATAATTCGTTCCCTTTTTCATGGCGATATCAATATCCTGTAAGGAAGCGGTTTTTTCCATCGCTGTAAAAGCAGCTTCATTAATAATAAGAGAGAGGATACGAGGGAACACAAGCCCTGCTTCATCTTCTACTATTTCAACTTCTTTGTTCAACTTACCAAAAAATTCAGATACTTTTTGCACAAAAATATCATCTGTTTGAAGTGCTGAGACGACTTCAACTAACAACCGCTCAGACAGCGGCGCTAATGTACCGAAACCAACAACACGTTCTGGATTTTTGGTCCAGGAAGCGGCCTCCGTTGCTGTGATAGCTAACGTCGAACTTAGGATCGGCACTCGGCTGTCTAGCATATGATCAAGCTCTTGCACTGCCTTCTTCTTTTTATTCAAATCTAGATTAAAAATCTCCAGTGCCATTCCTACTTCGCCGGTAGTGGAGAACATATTTTCAGGTTGATAGATTTCATATCCTGCCTGTTCAAGCGTTTCCCGAAAATCTATATAAAGAGATCCTTCACCAACGAGAATTACCTTATTCGTCATAAGAATAGAACCCCTCTCTAGTTTTTCGCCCTAATGCTCCCGCTTGTACCATCTGTCTTTGAATCCGAGATGGCTTGAATCGGCTCTCATGGAAAAAGTTCGTATATAAGGATTCTGTTGTTGCATAGTTTATATCGATGCCAATCATATCCTGAAGTTCAAACGGCCCCATCTTGAATCCTCCGGCTTGCGTCATAATACGGTCGATTTGTTCAACCTTAGCGATTCTATCACCATAAATACGAAGCGCTTCATTATAGTAAGGGCGGGCGACTCGATTGACGATAAAGCCAGGGGAATCAGTCACAAGAACAGGGACTTTGCCCAACTGCTCTGCAAACAAACAGGTCCTATTCACTTCTCTATCCCCCGAATATTTTCCGCGGATTACTTCTATGAGCGGCATTACCGGAGCTGGATTAAAGAAATGGAAGCCTATAATTCGTTCCGGGTGCGAAAGGCCTGCTGCAATTTCAGTAATCGAATAGGACGACGTGTTAGTTAGCAGTAATGTATCAGGACGACAATGATTCACTAATGATGCAAAAATTGACTTTTTTAATTCCAGCCTTTCTGATACAGCCTCAATAACAATGTCACAGGCGCAAAGCTCTGACATGTCTGATACAAATGAAGCAGCCTCAAGCAACTTCTGCTTTTTTTCTTCTGTTATCTTCTGCTTACTTACATCCTTAGCAAGCATTTTCTCTATATATTCTTTTGCTTTCTCTAACGCAGGCTTACTAGTGTCAGCCAAATAGACTGTGTGACCAGCGCGAAGACAGACAAGCGCAATGCCAGCTCCCATTGTACCTGCCCCGACTACACCAGTATGGTAGTATGTCATGAACTCATTCTCTCCTCTTATTTAGTAACAAGCGACTCATTTCGGTTGTCCACAACTCGAAGTGCCTTACCTTCCGTGCGGGTGATGCTATTCGGTTCGAGAATGCGAAGTACGACTGAAACACCCAATGCATTCTTCATTTCATGACTAATATGACGAACGAGCAAAGCAACTTGCTCATGATCCTCTATCTGACCAATCTGCCGCATAAATTCACGAGTAACTTCGGCGTGTACTTCAAACCGATCAAGAGGCCCATCCTTTTTGATGACTACTTGATAATGTGGAGCTAGCTCGGGAAATTTAAGTAATACCGACTCGATTTCCATAGGGAATACATTTACACCGCGAATAATCAACATATCATCGACACGTCCTTTAATACGCGACATGCGCATCGTGGTACGTCCGCATTTGCATTTCTCTGGATTCAAGGAAGATAAATCGCCCGTACGGTAACGAATAACCGGAAATGCCTCCTTCGTCAGTGAAGTAAATACCAATTCTCCTTCCTGTCCGTATGGTAAGACTTCCCCTGTTTCCGGATCGATAATCTCTGCAATAAAATGATCTTCTACGATATGAAGTCCATCTTGGGCCTCATAACATTCAATAGAAATCCCCGGTCCCATAACTTCGCTTAATCCATAAATGTCAATAGCTTTGATATTTAGTCTCTCTTCTAGCTGCGCCCTCATTTCTTCCGACCAGGCTTCAGCTCCAAAAATACCATATTCCACTGAGGTTTCTCGAGGGTTAAGGCCTATCCTCTCCATCTCTTCCACAATATTCAGAATATAAGAAGGAGTTCCTGAGATTCCCCGTGGCTTAAAGTCTTCAATTAGTGTAATCTGTCTTGGTGTATTTCCTCCAGAAACAGGAACGGCAACAGCTCCCATCCGTTCAATTCCATAGTGCAATCCAATTCCTCCAGTAAACAAACCATAGCCATATGCATTATGAAAAATATCCCCAGGGTTTCCTCCGGCCGCACAAATAGCGCGAGCTACCATTTCAGCCCAGTTCTCAATATCATTTTTGGTATACCCAACAATTGTCGGCTTCCCTTTGGTGCCAGAAGATCCGTGGATACGCACTATTTCTTTCATATCAACAGCAAACAGCTTAAAGGGATAATTCTCCCGCAGATCGGTTTTTTTCATAAACGGTAACCTTGATAAATCATCAAGAGATTGAATATCTTCAGGTTTGACGCCCATCCGATCAAGTGATTGTTTATGAAAGGGGACTTTTTCATAAGCGTTTTTAACAGTTTGTTGTAACCTCTTTAATTGAATAGTATGTAATTCATCCCTTGAAATCGTTTCCATTTCTATATTAAAAATCATTCATTTATCCCCCTTTTTATTCTCCCGTAAATATTGGTTTGCGCTTTTCTTCAAAAGCAGCAAGCGCTTCTAAGCGGTCTTTTGTTGGAATAATTACTTCGTATGCCTTCGTCTCTATATCGATTCCTGTCTGTATATCTGTATTGGCTCCTTTACTAATCGCATATTTTGCCTCAAAGACGGCTCGCGGCGCATTGTTGGCAATTTCTTCAGCAAGCGCAAATGATTTCTCCATTAGCTCTTTTTGGTCGGTTGCTACGCCATTCAAAATACGATAGTCCCACGCTTGCTGCGCCGAAATCCGGCGTGCCGTGAGGATTAATTCCTTAGAAATGGAAGGGCCAACCAGCCTTGTTAGCCGCTGTGTTCCCCCAGCTCCAGGGATAATCCCCTGACTAACCTCCGTAAGCCCCATTACGGCATCGTGTACAGCAAAACGAAAATCACAGGCAAGCGCAAGTTCAAATCCTCCACCAAATGCATATCCGTTTATCGCCGCAATCGTCGGCTGTGGCAGCCGCTCTATCGCAGTAAACACATCTCTGATTTTAGCGACATTGCGTCGTACCTGTTGTTCATTTAATGTTTTTCGTTCCTTTAAGTCGGCTCCCGCGGAAAAGGCTCGTCCTTCTCCCGTTATTACAACTGTCCGGATTTCTTTTGGATTTTGCTGAATTTTTTCAACCACCTTATCAAGACTACAAAGCGTGTTATAATTTAATACATTTAAGCGTTCAGGACATTGTAAGGTGATAAGGCCTATATGACCTTTTGCTTCAAACAACATTGACTCCCCTGTCTCCATAATCCTCCCCCTTTTCATTACAATAAAATATATAACGTTATTTTAACGTAATTATTAAATTCATTATATTATCATCCTGAAAATATAGTCAATGTTTTTAAACTATTTAGAAAAATATTTTTTGTTATATATGGTAGATATAGTCCATTCCACAAAAAAGACTTGTAAATGTTCTACGCTCACAATAAAAAAAGTATACTTTCCTTTATGTTGACAAAGGGAAGTATACTTTCCAGTTATAATTATCTTCAATTTTCTATTTAGTCAACAGGGGCCACTTCAAAATTCGCATGAAAAAATCGGATGGCTCCTTCGTTTAATAGTTGGTAATAATTACGGAACAATCTATCGGCTTCTTTACCTACCCAAAAATCAGGAAGAAGTACTTCAGGAAGATTAGGATCGATAAAAAGAAACTTGCGGTATTCATGAACAAGAATTGTTTTTTCCACAAAACAATAACTATCCTGAATCTTATCCGCATTTTCTATTCTTTGTTTAAGTTCATTAAACCGCGGACTATATTCTTTAACAAACTCTTGATATTTATCATTAATTTCATTTAAATCCCAGCATCTTTTAACCAATTGTTCTGGTGTACTCCATCCAAAATGATCGCAATCAAAAAACTCTATGTGCTCATTAATATCATATAATTCACTAATATCTTTAACACGATTTATCAAGTTATGAGGACTAATCCATGTACTATTAGCCAGCATGCCAAATCCCATCCAAGATAATTCTTTACGAAGCTTGTCGCGAAGCCCTCTTTTTTCTTCAGGAATGTTATAGCATACGATACGCCATTTCCCATCCCATTCATCACTTACTTCTTTATAAATTCGTTTTGCAGCTTCATCCAACCTTTTTTTTCCTCGAGTTGACATTTTATAATAGCTACGATTGCCAATTTTCCTCGATTCCAGCCATCCCTGCTTCATCATTCGGGAAATAGCGGCTCGTATAGCCTGTTCTGTGAGACCAAATTCACTCATTAAACGTGTTAAACTACCAACCCAAATTTCATTGCCATAATGCCGAATATATTCTCCATAAATTGTGAAAAGCATGGATTGTGATTTCACCGTTGATTTCCACTCCATTCTACAAATAAGAAATTTCTGATACTCAATCCCTTATTCATTATAGCCGAAGTATATTATCTATTGTTACAATAACCAAAAGGCCGGATTAATTTCCGGCCCTTTCTCTTTCTTTACGAATCATTTTGCTTTATTTTCTCTTCCAGTAACTGAATTCGTTCCTCCATTGTACGTCGAGGAAAAATTGCCTGTACAAACGTTCCTTTACCGATGATCCCCTGCTCTGTCTCTGCACATACCTGACAGACAACACGATTACGTGTTATTTCTATACAACTAGCGGTGAACGAAACCCTCTGACCGACAACGGCAGGCGCAAGGTGTTTAACATGAATCTCATATCCAGCCCCTTCTTCATCTTCCTCCAAATAAGGAAGAATTACATGGCGACCCGCTTTTTCCATATAATAAATCATGGTGACTGTTGACATGACATTATGGATAACGATCTCATCAAATGCCGGTTTCATTTCACTAGTAACAATGATCTCCACTGTCTCTGATATCCCTAATCGCAATCCTTCTTTCATTTCTCTTCAAACCCTCTTTATCTTCCTGTAAATACAGGCTTTCTCTTTTCTAGGAATGCCTGTACTCCTTCTTTATGATCAGCAGTACTTCCGGCAATATCCTGGCCATATGCTTCATATTCAAGTGTTTCTTCCAAGGTAGCATACAAGCTTCGATACATCACCCTTTTAATTAAACCGATTCCTTTAGTCGGAAGAGAAGCCAGACGCTGAGCATACTCCATAACCTGTTCTTCAAATGAATCAGCTTGATATACATGACTGACCAGACCTATTCGCAATGCTTCTTCCGCGCTTACCTTCTCTCCAGTAAGGGCTAATTCCAAAGCCTTTCCAATCCCTACAATACGCGGGAGGAAATAGCAACCTCCAGAATCGGGGATAAGTCCAATATGTACAAATGCATCAATAAAACTAGCTTTCTCGGAAGCGAGACGAATATCACAGGCGAGTGCTAGACTCATACCTGCTCCCGCCGCTACTCCATTAACAGCCGCAATAATAGGTTTTTCCGTATTTTGTAGCTGCATAATCATCGGATTATATCGCTCACGCAAAAAAGCTCCATAATCTACATCCTGTTCCTGTACATCTCCCAAATCCTGTCCAGCATTAAACGCCTTACCAGCGCCGGTAATAACAATACATCGCACTTCTTCTGTTTTAGCAGCTGTTTTTAATGCAGCAAACATTTCCTTATGCATTTGTGCGGTAAAGGCGTTAAACTTATCCGGACGGTTCAGTGTAATTACACAGACACCTTGATCAACCCTATATTCAATCGTTTCGTACATAATTTTATACCACCTCTCATTTATCGACCGGTAAAATGCGGTGTACGCTTCTCTATAAATGCGCTCATTCCCTCATCTTTATCTTCACTAGCAAAAAGCAAATAAAAGCAATTTCGCTCATACTGCATGCCTTCAGCTAGCGGCGTATCTATCGCCTTATGCACGGACTTTTTAATAAGACGAGCAGCAACTGGTGGCATGGAAGCGATCTTCTTAGCCAACTTCATTGCTTCTTGAAAATAGATTTCTACAGGAACAACACGATTGACGAGTCCATAGTGGTATGCTTCAGTCGCATTAATAGGTTCGCCTGTTAGCAGCATTTCCATCGCTTTCACTTTTCCTACCATTTTGGTCAAACGCTGTGTTCCCCCAGCGCCCGGCATTACACCAAGCTTAATTTCAGGTTGCCCGATTCGCGTCGTTTCGGAAGCAATAACCATATCGCAACTCATCATAAGTTCACAACCGCCGCCGAGAACAAAGCCACTAACCGCTCCTATAATCGGCTTAGAAATACGTTCAATACGGTCCCATACAGCAAATTGATCTTTTAGCAGCATTTCAACAGCATTTTTGTCAGCCATCTCATCAATATCCGCTCCAGCGGAAAAGGCACGTTCATTCCCAGTCAGAATAATGCATGCAATCATAGGATTGCGATCCATTTTTTCAATTTCTTCTACAATCTCATCTACGAATTGAAGGTTCAGTGCATTTAATGCCTGCGGACGATATAAAGTAATAACTCCTACATTATCGTTAACTGAGCTTTTTATAAATTGATACCCCATTGATTTCCCCTCTATATGAAAAACCAGACGCAATGCGTCTGCTTTTTCTGTTATATTATGCTTTTGAGCGGCGAGCATAGGTACCAAGTGCAATTGCTACAAGCTCACCATTTTCTGTTTTAACCTCTGCCTGCATGACAATAATTCTTCCTCCTCGCTGAATCACTTTTGATTCAGCTATCAATATGTCACCTTTTGCAGGAGCAAGGTAGTTAATTTTACTTTCTAATGTAACACATTGCTGTATTCCGTCCACATGAGGAGCAGCCGCATGTCCCATAGCTACATCGGCTAGTGTACTGGTTACACCACCATGTACAGTACCGTCTATACTATTAAATAATTCAGGACGGATCTTTAATATGGCTTTGCAACTGTCCGTATTTTGATGCTCAATCGTAATACCAAGATAATCGTTAAAACGGTTATTTGCGGCCATGATCATTTTGCTCACTCCTGAGGATTAAGATTCACATCAATAAAATAGTCACTCTTTCGGTAAGCCAACGCATCAAGGAGAGCTAACGTTTTTCCGTCTCCCTCCACTTGAATACGATACAGACCGGTTCGGTGAGTCCGATTCTCCTCTACCGCTGTTGCACGTAGGCTCGCTCCCTCTATACTCGCTGCCAAAAAGTTTATATTCACTGATAAAGCAACGGATGTCTTACCATAAGAATTACATGCTACTGCAAATACAAAGTCGGCCAAAGCAAAAAGAATCGCGCCATGTGTAGTTCCATGAGCATTTAACATATGCGGCTTAACTTCCATCTCAGCAACCGCTGTTCCCTCGCCGACCTCTACTAATTTAATTCCTAAATAGGAAGCATATGGATCATGCTTGAGCTTTTCACATATTTCCTGATAATAACGCCGATGAATATCCTTTTCGTCAATGTTCCTTTTTACATTAACCATCTACCGCACTTCCGCAAAATGCATAGAAACGATTTTACCCGCAAATCCCATCAAATCTTTACCTGAAGCACGTCCCTCTGGTGAAGAAAGAGCTTGATGTAATGCTTCCTTCGTTTCAAAGTACAACTCAGCAATAAGATGAAGGTTACTTTCTCCAGCAGGCGTTCCATACACCTCATTTACTTCAAGCTTCACAAGACCCGGCATTTTTTCAGCGAGCGGTGTATGTACTTCTTGATAATGCTTTTCAAATTGCTCCACATTTTCTGGTTTTTTGTAAATTGCAATTAATTTAACCATGTCATTCCTCTTTTCTCAATAATATCGCGTTATATCATATAACGTTTTTATAACGCTCTTATTATTTTCATTATATAGATAGTTAAGTGAAATATCAACATTTTCTGATATTTTAAATTTTTAAATCAAGCTATAGTTGGTTACACTTTGCAGTTCATATACTCTTCCGTATAGAAAAAGAAAAAGAGTCTCTCTCAATTGAGATCGACTCTATATAAGGTTTGTACACATTAAGGATACATGTAGTGGAGCTATGCAAGACTTTTTATTAAAGCTGGCAGCCAGTCTCGCAACTCACTGAATACAAAACCAGCCTGCTGCGCCTTGCTATTATCCATATACCAGGAGTGTTCTACACCATACGGAGATATATCTGCATCATCTGCCGCCTGTACAAGTATCGCCTGTTTACCGACAGCATCCTCAATCCATGCTATTAGCTCGCCCAGCGTCACTGTTCCAGAAGAACATGCATTGATTGGTCCTTCTATCGTGCTCTCACCCATCCAGAGAAGGAAACGGGCCGCTTCTTCTGCTGAGATGAAGCACATCCGCGCCTCTGGGTTCGGCAATCCGATTGTCTGTCCCTGCTTAATCCGGTTAATATGGAAAAGCAACCGCTCTGTATAATCATCTTCTCCCATTACGATGGGAAACCGTACCGCTACTACCGGAAAGGAGGCCTTCTGAAAGAAAGCCGCCTCAGCTTGACGCTTCCCTTCCTGATAGGAGAAATCAAAACGGCTTCCCACCCGCAGCGGATACGTGTAAGGATCCATCCGCTCTTCTGGCTGCGGCTGCGGATCGTATTCATATACAGAAAGCGAGGATGTAAAGATATAACGTGCAGCTTTTCCTTGAAATGCTGTACATGCCTCCATTGCATCCTCCGAAGCGTAGCAGATCTGATCATATACAATATCCCAAGGTCCTTCATCCGCTACCCGGGCAAGTGTTACCTTATCATATCGATCCAATGACAGCCGACGTACATGATCTCCGAACGGGTCAGGTGTCTGTCCTCTTGTCGCTACCGTTACCTCGCCACCCTTCTCCATCCATTGCTCCACCAGATGCTTACCGAAAAAACGAGTACCACCCATCACCAATATTTTCTTCATCATGGCTTCCTCCCCTATTGGTTATACAAAGATAATTTCTTTTGTGGCTCTATATTCGCTAGGTGTAAGTCCCGCGTATTTCTTAAATATACAACTGAAATAATTAGGCGTATTAAACCCTAATTCTTCTGCAATCTGCTCAATGGTAAGGTTGGTATGGCGCAGTAGCCATATGGCGCGCTGGAGTTTAACGAAAGTAACATAATAGACGAAGCTGTGGCCCGTCTCCTTTTTGAACAAGCGGCTAAAATAAGTTGCGCTTAGGTTCACTTGTTCGGCCACTTGCTTCACAGATAAGTCCTCTCTATAATGCTCACCGATATAATCTATGCATGTCTGGAGCTGCTCTTCCTTAGTGATCTCTTCATAATAGCGAAGCGATAATCTTTCATATGGCGGAGTTCGCCTCGCCTTTCTTCCTTCCCGATAAGAATGATGAAGCTGCAGCGGCTCGCGGTATACGGATCCTACACCGATATATAAATGAATTCCGTATTCTTCCTCTATTTTATCAATTACCTGAATCATCCCCTCATGTCCCTCACGCCAATGCCGAAGAGATGTTTGAGAATGCGGCACACGAAACAGCATTACCATATGCTTTTTATATGGAAGAAAAAACAAATGGGAAACGAGGGGAGAGAATAACTCAGTAAAACATTTTTGAATGACAGCCGGAGCCTGCCACCCTTCCTGTTCTTCCCGTTCTGGAAAACGAACGAAACCCTGGATAAAGCAGGAAATCGTCGGAACCGCCTCACCAGGTAAAAAAGTACGGGCCTCAATCACCTCTTGCTCGGTAGAAATCTCGCCGCGTAAAAGACGACGCAGGAACGCTTCCTGAAATGGTGTCTCTTCCTTGCGTTTTATCCCTCCTGTCTGAATCTGCTCGTAAATCTCTTTATAGTTAAAATGACTCTGCTGCTCTTTTGATAATGAATCTATGGCACGCCTGATATGACGTATGAATACGTTTTTCTTCATCGGCTGTACAAGCAATGACTGAAGCTTTAATTCTATAGCAATGGGCGATGTATGCAGCCACTCAAGAGAGACAAGCGGAAAAATGCGGCATTCTTTATTTCTCTTCTGAATGCGACGAATCCGTACCCAATCAAGCAGACTGCAAATTTCTATAATAAGGATATGCGGCGAACTTATCATCTCTTTGTCTATAATCACACATTCACCTGCAAATGCCTCCTGTATCCAAGACTGTAGCCTGTCCTTTTCATCCTTATTTTTGATTGTTAGTTGAACACTGTACAATCTAGTTCTCCCCTTTTATTACAAACCCTTATTTTTACATTTTTATTCGTATTATACTAGAACAATTAGAATAGGACAAATTTTTATATATTTTAGACAATTTTCTGTAAGGCATATTATGCACAGATGAAGTACAATCAAGAAAACTATTATCTACCGCATAAAGAAAGGAGGAAATAAGCAGCGGTATCACTTATATAGAGAGACAAATTTACCTTAGAGAGGAGAAGAAAGCATATGGCAAG
This sequence comes from Aneurinibacillus sp. REN35, assembly GCF_041379945.2. NCBI lineage: Bacteria > Bacillati > Bacillota > Bacilli > Caryophanales > Paenibacillaceae > Aneurinibacillus > Aneurinibacillus baijiui. The sequence goes on from NZ_JBFTXJ020000013.1 coordinate 120,356, forward strand.
TGAGTATACAGAGTATGAGTATGTCGCCGCGGGTACCATTGATGTCAGTGAGCTTCCACCGCTGGATCCCGAGACAGACAAAATCATGAAGGACGAATTCTCCACAGGATTTAAACTGAGCTTGTTTTATTATGTCTTTATTTTCACTATTCCCATTCTCAATTGGTTCGCCCCTGATTTTATGTTTTCTCGTTTTTGGGGAGGCATGACTTATTCTTGGTTTTTTACCGGAATTATTGCTATGGCTATGGCCTTTATTATCGCTTATCTTCATACTACTCTTTATGAAAAGCGCTTACAAAAATACCAAGGCAGTACTCCTTCCTCTCTTGGTAATTCTGAAGGGAGGAACATTGGATGATGCAGACGTTGCTTGAACCTAAAATGCTTTTAACCATCCTTTTGATGGGAACGATTGTATACATTACGTACTTAACGAAACGGAGTTCAACCGCTTCGGATTACTTCGTTGGCGGCCGAAGCTTCGGCTGGTTTACTAACGGTTCCGCAATCGGCGGAGACTATCTGAGCGCCGCCACGTTTCTAGGTATCGCCGGTCTTACATTCCAGCTTGGATATGACGGCGCATATTATGCCTTCTGCTTCTCGATCGGCTTGACACTGCTTGCGATTTTCGTAGCAGGCCCACTTCGCCGCTTCGGTGCCTATACGGTTGCAGACTTCCTGGCGTACCGCTTCCACAGCAAACGCGCTCGTCTGGCTGCCGTAGCCGTTGTTTTGGCTATCTCCGGCTTCTATGCAGCTCCTCAGCTTCTCGGCGCCGCACAAATTTTGAGCATGTTTTTTGGAACAAGCTATGAATTCGGTATTATTTTTACGTGTTCTGTTATGATCTTCTACGTTGGTGTCGGCGGTATGAAAGGAACGACTCTGAATCAGGCGCTTGAATTATGGATTCGTCTTGGAGCGTTTGTTCTGATGGTAGCCGCAGCCATCTATGGCGGACTTCACTATGACAAAATTCTTGCTGGCATTAATGAATTCAAAGGTATTATCGGTGATACCGGTCAATATGCCAAGGATGGCAAAGACGTTGCATTCGACGGAGCATCCTGGACAGGTACAGGACACTACTTCCCAACGTTCTGGCAAACGATTTCCATGACGATCGGCCTCTCTCTTGGAACGATCGGTCTTCCGCACATTCTTCTTCGTTTCTATACGAATCCAAGTGCGAAAGCCGCACGTAAATCTGCGCTCATGGCTATTGGTATTGCAAGCGTATTCTTCTTCTTCGCTGTATATCTAGGTGCAGTAGGACGTTCTATCTTCCTGAGCGGCACTGCTGAACCGGAAGTTATGAAGGATCTGGTTGCAGGTGGTAATAACATGGTTATTCCAACCACCGCACAGGCGCTTGGTGGAGAATGGCTGCTTGGCCTGGTTATCGCAGGTGCCTTTGCCGCAATTTTCTCCAATGTATCCGGCCTGTTTATTGCAAGCTCCGGCGCACTGGCACATGATTTGTATGCCAACTTTATCCGGAAAAACCAGCTTAGTGAAAGAGAGCGCGTTATTGCAGGGAAAGTTGCCATTGTTATTCTTGGTATCCTGTATGGCGCCCTGGGGCTGCTGGTAAAAACAGCGTCCATCGGTCACTTGGTTGCCCTTGCATTTACAGTGGCGGCTAGTACATTCACACCGATTTTCATTCTCGGTATCTGGTGGAGAGGCATGACAGAAAAAGGAGCCATCGCAGGTCTCGTTATCGGTCTTCTTGTTTCCATGTACATGATTTTCCTTCCAGATACTCTGCCGGCGTTCCTGCAATTTAAGGTGCCTGGTCTGATTACCGTACCAATCGGCTTCCTGTCTGTTTATATTGTATCAAAACTTGATCGCAAAGTGCCTGCTGATGTGAATGAATTTATGAGAAAAGTTCATTCGAAGGAATCAGAAGCCGCATAATATGACGCTTTTACGGCCTGTACGAATCTCTCTTACTAAAAGAGAACGTACAGGCCTTTTTTCCTGTCTATATGAAATATCTAGTAATAAACATATAAATCTGACTCATAATTTGCGCAATAGAAAAAAGTGAGATATTGTTAGACGTGCGATAAAGCATATCGCATATAGACTATAATACATAGAAATTTTTACCTGCTTAACCCATAAAGGTTTGTGGAATAAGGAATATGGGAATGTTCAACGAAACGTATCCGTAGATTATTGTAGGAGATGATGTAAAGAGCGATGTGTGGTATCTGTGGAATTATTCGTTATGATAAAAACAATGTAGATGATCGTCTGGTGCAGCGCATGCTCCCGGCGCTTGAAACACGCGGTCCAGATTCCTTCGGCGTGCATACGGGAAAAGGATTTGGCTTTGGACATCGACGTCTAAGTATTATCGACCTATCAGAAAACGGCCATCAGCCAATGATCGATGACGAATTAAAGTTGTCAATTGTCTATAATGGTGAAATTTATAATTTCCAATCGCTGCGTGATGAACTGCAGCAGCAAGGGTATTCCTTCCGTTCCACAAGCGATACGGAAGTGCTCCTGAAAGCGTATCATGCTTGGGGAGATAAATTTGTCACACGGCTAAATGGAATGTTTGCCTTCTGTATTCATGACCTAGAACGTGGACGCTTTCTGTTGGGCCGAGATCGGTTAGGCATTAAACCACTATACTATGCTGAGGATGGAGGCGTATTTTATTTTGCTTCCAATATGCAGGCACTAAAAGAAGCCGGAGCAATCCAACCGGAGCTTTCTTCTGAAGCGCTGCATTATTACCTGAGTTTCCATGCGGTAGTACCGGCTCCGCATACTATTTTTAAGAATGTGAAGAAGTTGGCTCCAGGAACACTAATGAGTATTACATCGGATGGGACAACAAATATCTCTTCGTATTGGGATGTACAATTCGAACGCAGAGAAACCCTTACTGAGGAAGAATGGATCGAACGGGTACTTTATGAATTGCGCGAGAGTGTGAAACGTCGAATGGTGAGTGACGTTCCAGTAGGAGCATTATTGAGCGGAGGACTCGATTCCAGCTTAATCGTTGCATTCATGGCTGAGTGCAATCCGCAATCTCTGCATACCTATTCAATCGGCTTCGAGGATGTCGGCACTGAAGAAGGAAATGAGTTCTACTACAGCGATATTATTGCAAAGGAATTCGGAACGAAGCATAAGAAAATTTTTATTGACTCACGACGTCTTCTGCCGAATATAGACAAAGCAATCGGTGCAATGGCTGAGCCAATGGTAAGCCATGATGCGGTAGCATTCTACCTCCTCTCTGAAGAAGTAAGCAAGGAAACAAAAGTCGTACTCAGCGGTCAAGGCGCTGATGAAGTCTTCGCCGGATATCACTGGTATCCCAAAGTTATGAACGGAACACGGGATGCAGTGACAGAATATAGAGAGGCTTTCTTTGACCGTACGCATGAAGAGGTAATGGATGTACTACAGTCCCCTTATCATGGCCCTGATGTTTCCGGCCGCTTCGTGGCTGAGCATTTTGCGGCACCAGGTGCTGCTGAACCGGTGGATAAGGCCCTACGCTTAGATACGCGCGTTATGCTGATTGATGACCCTGTTAAACGCGTAGATAATATGACGATGGCATGGGGATTAGAGGCACGTGTTCCGTTTCTCGATTACAAATTGATCGAGTTAGCTGCTTCCATTCCTCCCGAACTCAAAGTTGCAAGCGATGGCAAGCATATTTTAAAGAAAGCAGCCGAGCAAGTCATACCTCATGAAGTCATCTATCGCAAAAAAGGATATTTCCCTGTTCCTGCATTGAAATATCTTCGCGGAGAGTACCTTGATTTCGCACACGATATCCTTTCTACAGAAAAGGCAAAACAGCGGAATCTGTTCAACCCGGCCCATCTCGAAAAATTACTAAAAGCGCCGGAAGAGAACATGACTGTATTGGGTGGAAGTAAACTATGGCAGTTAACAGTGCTTGAACTATGGCTGCAAAAGATGGGGTGTTAATTATGCAATACCGAGGAGAGACTAAACGATTTCGCCTAGAACGCTTCACTTCCCCCTCACTGCATAGTTGGGGCGAAAACATTCCGGAGATAAAAAAAGAGGGAATGGAAGCGGAGGTGTCCGTTGACTTTGGTTGGGGTCATCTCATTTTTGGGCAGACTTTCGATGATCATGATAAGCTCATCGATCTCTTCCTCGAAGAAAAGACGGGCCGACGTGATTTAGCTATCTATGTACGGCATCATCATGTTCTGCTGTCAAAAGCGCCGAATCTTCTATTCGTCGATCCATCCATTACATTTCGTCTTTGGTTGCATAATTATCGGATGCCAAAACGGCGGCATGGCGGATTTAACATTCGTTTTATGATGGATCGGAAAGACGCAGAGCGTGTCAATGAAATTTATCGAAAAAGCGGTATGGTTGAAGCTGATCCTGAAATTATGATCAAAAATCAATATACCCAGACATTTAACTACTTTGTGGCAGAAGACCCGACAGACGGAGAAATCATCGGCACCATCACAAGTATTGATCATAAGGCTGCATTCAATGATCCAGATAATGGCGCAAGCTTTTGGGCTCTTGCCGTCGACCCAGAACGTCGTGCCAGAGGTGTGGGTCGAGCGCTCGTTCGAGCCGTAGCTGAATATTATTTGGCTAAGGGACGAAGTTATCTTGATCTATCCGTACTGCATAGCAATAAAAAGGCAATTGCTTTATACAAAGCGCTTAATTTTGAACAAATTCCTGTCTATGTAATTAAACGAAAAAACGACATTAATGAAGTGTATTATACAGGAGGGCCTCAACCTTGAACGTATATGCACAAATACTGATAGATGAAGCACGAAGACGCGGTATTGATGTCGAGATTGTAGATGAAGAATCCAACCTTTATCGTCTGCATCATGCAGGACAGTCGATTCTTTGCCGCGAGTCACTAACAGAAAAAACTTGTGCTATGGCAATGACGATCTGCGATGATAAAGCGTTGACGCATCGAACATTACGCAAGGCTGGCATTCGTGTACCTAAACAGGAGTTCTATACAGATATTGCACAGGCCAATTCCTTAATGAAAGAATGGGGAAGCCTGGTAGTAAAACCTGCTAGCGGTGAACAAGGACAAGGAATTACAGTAGATGTACGTATAGAAGAAGAACTTCGCCAGGCTGTAAATACTGCGCTTGAGCACAGTAATCATATTCTGTTAGAGGAATTCGTTCAAGGCCGTGATCTGCGTGTCATTGTGATTGATCACGCTTTTGTAGCAGCCATAGAACGAAAACCTGCCTATATTACTGGTAATGGAACAAGTACAATTCGTGAGCTGATTGCAGCAAAAAATGAGACGTTGGCCAAAAAGACGGACGGAGAATCACAAATTCCAATCAATCAGGAAACAGAGCGAGTCATCCGCCACCATCATATGGGTTGGGAAGATATTCTGCCTGAAAATCAGGAATTACAAGTATGTAAAACTGCCAACTATCATACGGGCGGAACTATTACCGACGTAACAGAATCTGTGTCTCCATTTCTTAGATCGGAAGCAGAGAAAGCAAGCCGGACACTTAATATCCCTGTCGTAGGACTTGATTATCTTGTTCCTGATTTTAGCGGGGACGACTATGTAATTATTGAGGCCAATGAACGCCCTGGCCTAGCTAACCACGAGCCGCAGCCTACAGCAGAACGTTTTATCGACTTCTTATTCCCTGAAACAAAAAAATAATGGATAATAAAAGAAAAAGCCAGGCAAATAAAATGCCTGGCTTCTATCTTATTCATAAAGTTGAGGGATACGCTATGAAGCTTACCTTTCTTCCCGAACATAACGCCATTCAATACAGTACTGAAACGATTACACTGCTGCCTAAAGAATACGCTTTATTCCATTATTTATTTCGTCATGTCAATCGTATCTGTACGAGGGAACAGCTGCTTGATGCTGTGTGGCCGATGGAATATCCAACGGACCGCACCGTGGATGATCATATTTACCGCCTACGAAAAAAACTTAAAGCATGGCAGCATGTTATTCGTATTGAAACGATGCGCGGTCAGGGCTACCGTTTATCCTACAAAGAAGCCCCCCTGCCCAATCCATTTGTAGAAGATACAGAGCTAACAACCAGCTATAATAACCTATTCGATAAATATCATCTATTTGGTCATGGAGAAGCTATGCAAATACTAGAAGCCCATCAATCAACACTTGGCTTTCATATGGCTGAAGAGAAAAAATTGTATCTCGAAGCGGTCAAAGGAAACTTCTCATTCTTTTTGCGCCCAGAAATTTCGTTTACACAAAAATTATTTTATCTTCTTTTTTTATACTGGTACATTCAACCGGATGCCGAACGAGCCCTCTATTACATTGAACGCGCATTAGAGCAGCAAGCACTGCCAGCAGCGTGGCATGAAGAAATGAAATTTAACGTCATCGCTTTATATATCGAGACAGGACGGTTTACACAAGCGCACCGTACGCTTTCAAAGTATGAATCGGTTATTTGCCATGAAAAGATGGCAGGATTTCGTTTATTTTATTATAATAAAAAACTGTTGCTAATGATTATAGAAGGAAAAAAAGAAGAAGCATCCGCATTAGTAGAACACATAGAAGGAATGCTCCCCTCCCTTCCTTACCTTCGAGAAAGTGGACTTTTCCTCATCACCAAAGGATTATGGCTGATGAGTTGTAAAGAGTTCACGAAAGCGGATGAAATAATTACTGAAGGTCTCATTATACTTAAAAATTCACGTTTTGTTCCTCATCTTATTTATGGAACAAGACTGCTTATACGCTTTACCCCAACACTGCTTACTGAAGGATCAGAACTGACCAAGCGATACCAAGATCAATGGAACGAGCTTGCTATGATATATGACTTTCCTTCTCTACAAAAAAACACGCACATGCAACTTGAACAATTCCTCTGATATAACTCTGACAATCTCCGTTTACGATGGATATATCATTGATAAACGGAGTTGATATGTATGTCTATACCGACTGCTCTACATGAGGTAAAGCCAATCCACAAAAACCGTTTTTTTCTGCGAGCCTTTACTGCACATATATTTTCCAGTTTGGGCGATTGGCTTGACTTTATTGCGATACTAGCATTGTTTACGTATATATGGAAGGCCGATGTCCTTCTTATTTCTATTTTACCTGTGGCCTACGCTCTTCCCGGCATTCTACTCAGCCAAGCAGCAGGTGTATGGGTGGACCGAATGCGTACAAAGCATGTACTTATTTATGTGGATTTATTGCGAAGTATATGTACGATCTTTTTATTGTATATGCCTTCTCCTGTATGGGTGCTGTCCGCTATCTTTGTTCGGGCAGCAATCGGTACCTTTCATTTGCCAGCACAGCAATCGTTTATTCGAAAGGTTGTTGATGAGGCTCAACTGCTCAAAGCCACAGGATTAATCGGAACCTCTTTTCAGCTTACCAAGATTGTTGGACCCATGCTGGGAAGCTTTGTGCTTGCTCTCTCCTCCTATAAAACCTGCTTACTGCTTACTGCCGGATGCCTCATGGTTTCCGTATTGCTTTTGCTTTTTTTACCTGAAAAACAAGAATACTTCTCAGGTCATGCACAAGGAAGTCAAAGTAAAGGATTTTATGCAGAATGGAAGGAAGGGTGGACAGCGATCTTATCCATTCGTACTCTGCTTTTCTGTTTGTTATTTTCCTTTTCTATAACAACGGTGATTCAAATTGTCGATATCCAACTGCTTGTCTTACTCCGAGATATTAAACCAAATCAAATAGAACTGCCCGGCTTAATTATTGCCACCATAGGAATCGGGGCTGTATGCAGTACGATGATTGTAACCAAGCGAAAGCAGAATCTGCACTACTTTGTATTGCTGAGCATCGGTTCGATTTTAATGGGGATAGCTGTATTTATCTTCAGTATCTTTCACAAATCAACTCCTATGCTCTTTCTCATCCTTACTGGAGGGTTATGCGGAATTGGTACGGGCCTTTCATTTATTAGTGTTCAATTCGCCATGCAAAAGGAAGCACCTTCACAAATCATTGGCAGAGTATACGGTATTTATCATTCCGTTTTTAACCTTTTGCTTATTGTAGCTCCTTTATTAGGTGGATGGCTTGTTAAACAATATGGCGCTTATGTAGTATTTAAAATATGTGGATTTTTCGCTATCGCGATGGGTGTGGGGGGTGTTCTTATACAGAAAAGAACGAAAAGTAGATCACTGAATCAGTTGGAGACAGGAGAGAGAAACACGTCCTCTCCCCTGTGAAAGCTATGATTTGCTTCTGAACCATCTGCTTGCACGGGTTTTTTTCGGGTTATTCGGATGAGTAGGGTCATAAAACCACTTCTTCTGCACAGTCACGTATGCCAGTACAACTCCGATCAAAACCAGTAACCAACCCAAGAGGTCCACCTCCTGGCTATAGTGTACCCCGACAAATTACAAGCTCCCTAGAAAGTTTTTACTTACAGAGAAAAAAGCTGCCTTCTACTGCGCAGCTTTTTTTACAAACATTTTTATCTTAGTGATGTTCCAATTCCTTAAGTTCAGATAACGCAACTGTTTTTCGATCTGTTGGATTCTCCATTGTATGTATTCTTGCTGTTTTGCTTTGTGCATCAACAGAATCAATCCATACCTGAACACCTTCGAAACCTACATCAATTTTCTCATGGGACTGTACAATTTCCTGAGCACGTTTTATTTCCATCATTATCACCTTTGCTAAGAAATTTGGCATAGCAGACCAAGACAATAAAAATGCTGCTATAGCTATGTTTTATAATATGTTAGGCAAAGCTTATCTATACTTTTTAAAATCTAGGCCGTTATGTTCTATACTAAAAAGCCGTCTGCAAGTATAACTTGCAGACGGCTTTATGTATGTATTGTACCCTGAAAACTGGATCGAAGAAAAATGACGCGTAAAGGAATCTTTGATTTTTGGTTAAGCCCTCGACCGATTAGTATTCGTCAGCTCCG